>JAOZLK010000590.1 GCA_029934875.1 Bacteroidales bacterium
GTTTAGAGAAAGGTTGTTAATGACTGAATATCAACAATTGTTCACTAGTGCCAGGCCTGCAATCAGACCCATTGTAACACAAGAGTTAAAGTTATTAACAATTTGTTAATAACCATTGTGTGTTATTTGTGAACAGAGAAACAGCGTTTGTTCTTGACTTGTTTTACCCGATGGACTATTTTTGGTTATACCGAGTAAGAGATAACAGGCCGCTCGAAGTTTCGCCCGGTGTAGTGAGCCAGTCCGACAGGATACTGGGAAGCGAACCGGCCGGCAAAAGGGATTCCCCCCATCGCCGGAGATTCATCCAGAGCCAGGCACAGGGCATGAAGCAATGCTTCAAAGCCGGTTTAGCCGGAAAGGTTTCTACTTGGAAGCTCTTTAAAAGGTTGATCCTAAAGGCTGAAGAGCCAAAAAGAATCCCCTGGGGTTCCGCTAAGCTTTTTCACTCTGGCACGGGTAGGTCGTACGAACTGACCGTTGCAGGGGCCTTAAGGAGCCGGTCGTGGAAATCCAGCTTTTTCGGCTGGGTGAAAGGACGGTTGCAAGTTCTTGCTCTACGGGGCAGGGGCCGAGAACCAGGGTTTGTGGGAGATTAATCCTCAGGATTGTTTCAAACGAACCGGCCATAATAACTGTAGCTCGGCACTGAATGATGTCTATGGGTATCACTCAGTGAAAAGGGAGTAAACCGCAAGTTTACTCCCTTTTTGTATACATACGGTTTGGCCTGCTGAGGCTACAGCCTTATAGTACCGGATCATTCTTCCCGAGCTTGTTTTTCAGGAAGGGGTGAATGATCAGTCCCAGGAGTATCCCGGCTATACAGAAGGCAAATGCCCAGATGACCAGGTTTTCCCTGACCTCGGAAATACCAATGGTAATCGAAGGAATCAATACTCCGATCAGGCAGAAGAGTACAGATAGGTTTACACTCAGGCGGTTCAGCTTGGGGTAGATCCAGATGCCCAGAACCAGCAGGCCCAATGACATAGTCAGAGAAACAAAGAAAAAGGTTGTATCTACCAGATCCTTCATCACAAGTGCGCTGCCTATCCCCAGAACCATGAGCCCCACCATGGAATAACGCATGGTTTTTCTCAGGTTCTCCGATTTAGTAAAACCTGCCTTCTGGAAAAAATCCTGGGTAAGGGAAGCCGAGGCGGTGAACATATAGGTGTCGGCCGATGAGGATACAGAGGAGTATATGATTACCACAGAAAGACCCGCCAATCCTGTGGGCAGCAGACTACTGAATCCGACGATCAGGGAGGTGTTGGCATCGATGTTGGGTAATTCAGCCTTGATCACTAGTCCCACGAGCAGGAGGATGAAACCCACGATGATGTAGAATACTGAGGACATGATGATGGATTGCCTGAAGGTCTTTTTGTCTTTAATGGCGTAGACCCTTTGCCAGAGCTCCGGCGAGGCCATGGGTATGAAAAAACCTGCCAGGAAGAAGCTCACAAGCTTCATTGTGGGGATCTGGAACAGATCGGCGGCGTGCAGCTCCGGTTTAGGTATATCCGGCTGGGTCAGCAAGTAGATCATCAGTACAAAAAGAAGAAAGATACCAAAGGTTTGCACGATATCAGTCTTTACCACTGCATCAAAGCCTCCGAGTATCAGGTAGGTTAGTATGATTACGCCAACAATGATTACTGACCAGGTGTAGGAGATGGAAGTGTATTCCGATACCAGTTTTCCACCTGCAGTGAAATTCAGAACTACCCAGCCAAACATGATGACAATGGTTACGATGGTGGCCAGGTAGCCAGCGGTTTTCCCCTTCAGAAAGAAGAAGAAATCGGGCATAGTATAGAACTTCTCCTTGTCGGCCAGTTTTTTCACTTTTAAACCAAAGAAGTAAAAGACAAAAAGACCAACCACCGAACCAACGAAATACCACAGGGCTCCCATTCCGTACAGGAAGACCAGGGCTGTGTATGTGAGCAGGATGGCTGCCCCGATGCGGCTGGAAAAAATGGTGGTAGTGGCCTGTAGTGAAGTGAGCTTTCGTCCCGAGATCAGGAAATCTTCCTTCTCCTGCTTCCGCCCGGATAGCGCTCCGACCAGCAGGATTACGAGGAAGTAAGCGGCAATAATAATATAATCAGCGGTTTTCAGCAATATATGAGCATCATCCGCCTGTGGTGGAAGCATGGTAAGTAACATAGTGCTTAGATTTAGTTTAGGTGTAAATATATAAAAATATGCAGAACATCATTTTTATGCCTTTTTTAAGCTGCATTGGGGACAGGGGGCTGCTTACCCCCTTTTAGATGTCATATACCCATCCCAGGGATTCATTTTGGCTGAAATTATTCTCTTCTCTCTGTCTATGAGGATTATCGTACCCATGAATAACAGTTATTAACAGGTAAACGGAACAAAACAGATTTCAAGATGCCGATGGTTTTCGGATAGCTGTCATTGCTTGATTTTTTTAGATAAAGACTTGGCTTTCTACTTTCTTCAGTTCAAATTTCTGTCTGCACGGTGGAAAAATCAAATTTTAATCTAAAACTAAATCTATGAAAAAAGTATTATGCTATCTGCTATTCATGGCGTTTGGTACCCTGAGCATGTTCGGCCAGGCCCGGCTCGTTACCGGTGTTGTATCAAGCGCAGAAGACGGTTCCCCCCTACCTGGAGTTACGGTAGCTGCCAAGGGAACCACCATAGGTACCATTACTGATGCCAGTGGAAATTACCAGATTAATGTCCCTGAAGGGATTGACGTTCTCATCTTTAGTTTTGTGGGCCTTGCAACCCAGGAAGTGGGAATTGGTAATATGAGCGAAGTATTGGTTAACATGGAATCAGACCTGCTGGAAATTGATGAGGTTGTCGTCACAGCAATGGGAATCCGAAAAGAGAAAAAGGCGCTTGGTTATTCGGTACAGGAGATCAATGAAAGTCAGATTTCAGGCGCCAAGAACATGGACGTTTCCAAATCACTCCAGGGCAAGATTGCCGGGGTGAACGTGAAGCAATCCAGCGGTATGCCGGGTGCAACCTCCCATGTAACAATTCGGGGTAATGTCTCCCTCACCGGTTCCAACCAGCCACTTTATGTAGTGGATGGAATGCCCATTGCCTCTGAAAAGGCATTCACAGAAAATGTGGGAGAGGGAACCAACCCATCCAGCAGGATCGTAGACCTGAACCCTGAGGATATTGAATCTATCACAGTTCTTAAGGGTGCGACTGCCTCAGCTCTATACGGATTGAGG
>JAOZLK010000591.1 GCA_029934875.1 Bacteroidales bacterium
TGCACCCACAGAAAGAGCCTTGATATACATGAACTTGGGTACCAGGGGATCATTCGGGTTCCGGGCAACAGCACTGTCGGCATCTGTAATTACACCCTGGTAATCCTTGGATTGATACTTTTCGTAAATACCTTCGTAGAGGCGGGTTACCTTCATCTCCTCCTCCTCAAGTTCTTTGATGTAATTGGGATTCGTAAGTAACTTCGTAAAATGCGAGTCGGGGTACTGTGCCAGGAGTTTCGCCTTGTAGGACTCGGCCATACCGGGTTGCTGTACTGAATTGTGAAGCTCATGAAGGTAGTACATGACCTGGTCGTTGTAGATTCCCTCCGGATAGGGGAAACGACTCAATAGTTCTTCAAATGTACTTATGGCCTCCTGGTAGTCCAACAGGCTCTCCTTATAAATCACACCCATATTAAAGAGTGCCTCTTCCAGCCAGAGGTTTGAAACATCCATGGCCGAATCAGTAAGTGGTATACTGGCCAGGTAAAACTCCCTTGATTTATTATCAAAGACCGGAGTGCCATTCCCTCCGTTTATGGAATCGCCTTCCGCCTCTTCACCCAGGTTGCCGGTTGAAATCCTCTTTTTGTTTTTCCTCCGCCAGTTGTCCTCCAGTTTCCTCTCCCCCCACTTCATCCTGAACTCGGGTTGTCCAAAACTTTTCGCATTCAGATTATAGAAATACCATACACCTCCCTGTGGCCCCGTCTGGCCTCCACCGGCCTGATTATCATACATCATAGACTGGTTGAAGGCCTGGTCCTGCATGGCCAGATTCTCTGCTCGCTGTGCCTCTTCCTCGGCCTTCCGCACATCCTCAATAATTCCGTCAATAATCGCCAACCTCTGGTCCTCGGGCAATGCGGCAAGCATTTGTACACTGTCCTGCAATATGTAAGTGTTATAGTTGAACACCAGGGTGCTCAGGCTTGCCGATCTTGTTCTAAGGCCGGAATAACCGGGAAAGTCCTTATCCAGGAAAGTCACCGCCGAATCGTAGTAGGCCGCCGAGCTAAGATAATCGGGCTCCTCATAATATATATCGGCCAGGGTAAGCGAGGAGAATCCTTTCTGGTACTGGTTTTGAACACTGGTGGAGACCGAAAGCCGGTAGTATTCAATGGCCAGGTCCCTGTCTCCTTCCTGGAAGGCAATGTTCCCGAGGGCAAAATATATCTGGTCCTTATACTCTTTATTCTTACTGTCGCGAAGCATCTTATTCAGCAATTTCTTCAGATCCTCGCTATTATCACTCCCCAATTCATACACCCCTGCCATACTTACCCTGGCATTAAAAGCCATCTCATAGGGAGGGTTGTATCGGGTAACCTGCTTGTATCTCTTCTCGGCCAGGGTCTTTTCGCCCACCTCTTCATATAATTGACCGAGAATGTAGGTGTAGCGTATTTTCTCATCCTTGGATAGTCCCTTTTGAAGGAGCGCATCCTCCAGGTGGCCTGCTGCGCTTGTGTAGGCCTCATTCTTCATATCCAGCTGAGAACGTGTGCTCAGTAATTCGCCCAGGTATTCTTCGGGAAATTCACTCTGATCGGCCAATGCTATCAGCAGCCGCTCGGCCTCCTTGAGCTCACCAAACATGATATTGGCCCTTGCCAGCCAGGTCATCGCCAGGAAACGAATGTCATCAGCAGGAAAAGTGACCAGTATATGCTTGAAAGTCTCGGCAGCAAGGAAGTACTCTCCCTGGTACATATAGGCCCGTCCCATAAGCATATAGCAATCATCCACCCATTTGTTGAATTCATTTTGATTGTAAAAGGCTTTATCCTTAGCCGACTGATCTCCTTCTTTAACCTTTGGTTTGGCGGTAATTGAATGGAAGGTGATCACTTTTGTGGCCTTGTCAATAGCCCTTTTCATACTGGGAGTTACCGATGAATGAAGGGATTCATCTTCGTAAAGAAAAACAGGAAGGAAATCTGTGTAATCGTAAGTTATTGAAGTTTCCGCTTTCCCGACACCTTTCTTATAGGCTTCCAGGCCATTAAAATAGGTGTTATAGTGCGAGACAAGTGCATGGTAGCCACGGCTCATCCCGGTATTCTTCTCAACACTGCAGGAGAAGAGAACTGCCATCATCACAATGGCAGTAAAGCTCATCAGGTATCTCCTGAATGGCACAAGGGTCCGTTTGATTGTGTCGCTCTTCAATTAGAATTATGATCGCTAAGGCTCCTCCCAAAGCTTACAAGATATAAACTGTTTTTGAGCTTACTTATTTTATTTCCTGGTAAAAAACTCAGAGCATGTGAATATCAACCACCTGCTGAATCTCCGGCACCTCGTTTTTCACAGCAATCTCCACACCCGCTTTCAGGGTCTGCATGCTGAACGGACAACCGTTGCATGCTCCCTTCAACTCCACCCTTAAAACCATATCCTCAGTGATATCCACGATTTCTATATCACCACCATCAGCAACGAGGTAAGGCCTGATCTTTTCCAGAGCCTTTTCAACCCTCTCTTTTAAAGCATCCATCTATACAGGTTTATTTAATTATCTAATTGGTGGTAATTTCCACCTTTTTTGTGGGGTTAATGTCCTTATTCCTCAATTCCACTGCCCTGTCCACCGCCTCTGCCAGCTCATGGAAGTTTTTACCGCTGGGCTTGTCAGGGTGCATTGCAACGGGTTCACCGGCATCTCCGGATTCCCTGATACCCTGAACGATAGGAATCTCTCCCAGCAAGGGAATGCCCATTTTCTCAGACAGTGCCCTACAACCCTCTTTGCCAAAAATGTAGTACTTATTCTCGGGCAGCTCCTCGGGTGTAAACCACGACATGTTTTCGATGATCCCCAGGACCGGAACATTTATTTTGTCGCCCGTAAACATGTTGATTCCTCTAATCACATCGATCAGCGCTACATCTTGGGGAGTGCTGACAATAACCACCCCTGTTACAGGGACTTCCTGAACCATGGTCAGGTGTACATCACCGGTCCCCGGGGGAAGATCGATGAAGAGATAATCCAGCTCACCCCAATCACCCTGGGAGATCAGTTGTTTCAAAGCACTGGTTGCCATGGGGCCTCGCCACATCATTGCATCTTCAGGTTTAACAAAAGAGCCCACCGACAGTAATTTTACACCATACTTTTCAATGGGAATAATCCACTCTGTTCCATCTTCCGTGCGGGCTGAAGGCCGCTGATCTTCAATGTGAAACATCTTGGGAACAGAGGGTCCGTATACATCAGCATC
>JAOZLK010000592.1 GCA_029934875.1 Bacteroidales bacterium
ATCCACCCTAGGAAATTTTTCTGATTACACCTGTAGCGCCGTCCAGCAGGACCAGCTCCCCGTTTTCGAAGAAGCCAAGGGCTCCTTTTGCATTTACAACTGCCGGGATTCCATACTCACGTGCCACAACGGCTCCATGTGAAAGGGGACTCCCGATCTCGGTGACCAGGCCCGAAGCCAGGCTGAAGTAGGGAGTCCACCCCACATCGGTATACTGGCAAACCATGATCTCCCCCTTTTCAAGACTATCTGCATCCTCCAGTTTCTCCACGATCCTTATCCTGGCTTCAACCGAGCCGGCACTCACGGGAAGGCCTTTTACTGCATTTCCACATCTTTCAACATACCATTCTCAAGCATCTTCTGAGCGAGGGAAAGGTAGGCCTTTTTAATCTTTTGCTGCACTTTCACAGCCATGGATTTGGTATACTCCCGTCGGGCCACAGCAGCCCGGGCAGGCCTCAGCACCATGGATAGGATCTTTCCCGAAATACCTCCCAGCCCGGCAATAATCTCCGCCCTGTGTTCCTCATAGGACTTTCTGCTACCCTCCATGCGGTCGCCCCCCTGGAACCTTTTCCTGATCAGCTTGTATAATTTTTCCGGTTCCTCCGACCAGCTCTTCTCACGTAATTCTCCCTCACGGACACAGCGGTGACCATGCTTGGAGATCAAATCATTCAGTTGATCCCGGAACTCATTAAGCACAGGTGAGCTGCTTTCCTTGCGCACCGATCCAAGCCACTCCATCACCTCCCGGCTGCCCTTATACTGCTCGTACAGGCGGTCGATGGTTTTAACTACATCAGCGCTTTCCACCTCTTCAAGATCGGACATGAGGAAAGCTGCATCCCGGTAATTCCCCACATCGGGTTTATCACTCCCTCCGCTGAGGATGGACATGATCACCGACTGGTAGGTTCCTGACTGACTGCTGGCACAGTAGTGGTGTGAAAATGCTTCATTCAGAACCGGCAGGCTGGCGCACAACTCACTGTACTGTTCCCTGATATCATTGCACTCTTTAACAGAAAATTTTTCAGCAAGATGTCCAAGTTTTTTTGTTCGTTTGACCCCGGCAGAAAGATAGCGGAACTGCATGAACTGGTTCCAGAGCCTGAGTGGAAATGACTTCACTTTCACCGGCCGGTAATCCCCGAAGCTATCCCCCAGCATATCGCCC
The DNA here is from genome assembly GCA_029934875.1 of Bacteroidales bacterium. GTDB lineage: Bacteria > Bacteroidota > Bacteroidia > Bacteroidales. Next base: position 1,184 of record JAOZLK010000592.1, read on the forward strand.
ATAATGGCGAACTCCACATTCTCCTTCTTATTCATTAGAACCGCCTCGGATATATCCACCAGGCGCGTCATACTGAAAAAAAGGTGGTTATAGAACATCCTGAAATAGATCCATTCGTCGGTGAAATCTTTCAGTGCACCACAGGCAATATAAAAATCCTGCAGGCCCACTTCGATGGCTCTTCCAAAAACCGAATAGGTCAGGGGCGTAACCGGACCTGGCATCATTTCTCCAATGTTTGCCCGGGTAAAAACCTCATTATCAACAAAAAGATCACCATCCAGCTCATTCAGGTGTACTCCCTTCATGGTGGTAACGGGCCTGGCCTGTAACCAGAACAGTTTACCACTCTGGTCAATGGCCCACTCCAGGTCCATAGCCTGGTCAAAATGTTGTGCAATCTTTCTGGCCCCCTGGAATATCATCTCAATCTGAGCCTCATCAAGCAAGAGGCCCTTTTCAATAATGGTCCCATTGCGGGATAGCAGGACCTGTTCTCCCGCTGATGTCCCTGCCATCAAGGCCTCACCAATACCCGATGTTACATTTATCATCCACTGGTCGTAGCGGTGGTTCACCGGGTTGGCCGTAAAAATCACTCCCGATCTGACTGCCGGAACCATCTCTTGAATAACGACGGGGAATACAGTTCCTTTTTCCACCTGGAAATGATTCCTGTAGCTCCCCACCCTTTCCTGGTTGGCCGATGCCATGCATTTCTCAACTGCGGCTACAATCTCCTCAGCCGATTGGCAATTTAATACTGATTCGAACTGGCCCGCAAAAGAAGCTTCTTCTCCATCCTCGGCCAGGGCAGAGGAACGGACCGCTGCCGGAAATATGGAGCTGGTTTCAAGCCAGGACTCAAGTTCCGGCTTCCAGGATTCTCCTTCTGAGGGGATCAGCACAATTCCATCGGGCACCCTGACCTTCATCTGGAACAAACGGGCCAGTCCCCTGGCCTTCCCACCAGCCTCAACTATGTTGGCATCAGACAGTGCTCGTATCATAATATTCAGGATTTAGTCCGAATTCGGCCACACCCATTCCGGTAATGCCATCCAGTTCAAAATTTCCCATACCCTCCCGGATGAAGTAAACTCCATCCATCATAAAATCGAAGTGGTGTGGCATGGTCATTAGCAAATGATGTGCTTTACCATCTCTGTCGTAGAATTCGATGGATGTCTGCTTTGGAATCAACGGATCGGCTGCAAAGGATGACATATCCGGAAGCGCCTTAAAATAAATAAGGGATTCGCCCTGGGACAGGTATCCAGCCGACAGCTGGCCCATAAAGTCGTAAGTAATAAGACTCAGGTTAAAGGCTTCCCCATTGTCCAGGACACCCCCCATCCATACATGCCTCTTCCATGTTCCCCATGAACGGGTTCCCCAACTATGGTCGCGTATCGATCGCCAGTCGATCCGAATCTCTTCGCCATCCAGTGAAATGCTCCCGCTGATTCTCCCGCCCTGCTCAAGGTGGACTTTCTTAATCTCCTTCAGGCGCTTTAAGAAAGTTCCACTCCAGCGCTCCCGGGCAATGGCCCGGGCAGTGTCTGAAGGATTGGTAATATTCTTGAAATTGACCAGGGGCCGGGTACCTTCAAAGGTGAGATCAAGCTCAACCTGGTGCGATTTTTCTCCCTGGAACATCTTGCCGGCATAGCTGATCTTCCAGAATTTACCTGGCTCGATGCATTCATATCCCAGGCCTCCCAGTTGAAATCCATCACCCTCAACAAGATCCAGATCCCTCAACTCAAAGGTCCCTTTCTCCGGAAAATGAAAGGATAGCCAGTATTCGGGCAGGCGGCCATTGCGAAATGCCAGCCTGACCACCATATGTGAACCATCATTTCCCCTTCCGAGGAAATAGGAACTATCATTAAACAGGACTTCATCCGGGTTGCTATGTTTAGACTCCAGATCGATGAGGGGCAAAGCTCTTTCTTTCAAGCTGCGCCGGATCATCCAGGCTGCAAAGAATTTCTTCAACGAGATTGTGACTTAGTTAGCAGAACAAATATAAGTCAAATTAGC
>JAOZLK010000593.1 GCA_029934875.1 Bacteroidales bacterium
AGATCGAAGGTGATGATTCGTACATGAAAAAATTTGGCCATGTTCTCAGGGATAAAGATGGCTGGCATATGTTCTACTCGAATTTTGTCCAGCCCCACTGTCCCAACAGCATCACCCGATATGCATACTCCAAAGACGGCATTCACTGGCAGGCAAAAAACAAAAAACTCCTCAAGGGGCATGACTCTGAAGTCCTGCGCATCACCGATGATCTGTATATGATGTTTTACAGCCCACAGAATGGTTTTGACAGGGTTGGATGTGATATCCGTATGGCTGTATTCAATGGGCGTCTGCCAGATCTGGCATCCAAAGCTCCATACATAAAAGAAGCAGAAGCAAGCTCATTGGTGGGTACATCATGGGTAGCCAGCATTGGAGAAGATGAACCTTTAACATACACCTTTAAAGCGGACGGTGAGGTTCTTCTCTCAGAAGAGGGAGATGATGAGGATGCCTACACATTCAATGCCTTTTTCGAACAGGAAGGAGAAAATGTACGCATTCTGGGTGAAGGTTTTGAATACACTGGAATTTACAATGGTGAATCTCTCAAACTATTTGAATTAATTACTGATGATGACTAAAATCAATATTTTCAAATCTGGCCTGATACAGTGCGCTCTGTTTGCCACTCTTTACCTTGGAGGATGTAACTCAAATTCCCCTGTGATTATTTATCCTGAAGACGGTTCGGGCCTGGAAGAACTGGCCGCCAGGGAAGTAAGACGATACCTCTACTTACGAACCGGTAATCTGCTGCCAGTTCAATCAATGTCATCCCTCCCGGCCTCCGGAGATTTAATCCTGGTATCAGAAAACAAAGATCCGTTGATTAAAAGTGTGACTGGTATGGAAGCTCCGGCAGGGGGTTTTTTTATTAAATCAGAAAGCAATAATAGGCGAAATGTGCTGATCATTTCAGGCGATGACCCGAACAGCACCCTCTACGGGGCATATCGTTTTGCCGAAAAGCTGGGTTGCCGTTTTTATCTTCACGGCGATGTGATCCCGGATAAAAAAATTGCCCTGGATTTGAGCGGACATGACGAAAAGGGACAGCCTGTCACAAAAAATGGAAGACAATGGAGCACACGGGGTATACAGCCTTTCCAGAATTTCCCTGCCGGAGCGGTTATGTGGGGAAAGGACGACTGGAAGAAGTATGTAAGTCAATTGCCCAAAATGGGGATGAATTTCATTGGACTGCATACCTACATGCACGATCCTGAGGATGATCATGTGGGAGATTATGGCCCCAACCTGAATATATGGCTGGGACATGAAGATGATCTGAATCCCGACGGGACTGTGAATTTCGCCTTCGATGCGACCTTCTTTCATACACACCAGGGGATTCTCGGATGGGGAAAGACCAATACCGGTGACCTGGTGGGTGGAGCCAGCCAACTCTTTCCAAGGGATGCTTACCCTTCGGAGATTATTGGAGAAACTTACCATAAAGACCAGGAAGGATACACCCGCTCATTTAATAATGCCGCAAAGCTATTCAGAGAGGTTTTCTCTTACGCCAACGGACTGGGGGTAAAGACTTCCACAGGCATAGAGATCCCTTTGGGAAGAGATGCTGAGACGGAGGGAGATGAGATGGTCAATGGAATTCCCTTTGTGCTACAGGATCGTTTACGTGACTCCTACGGCTTGGATCCTATCTCAGAGGAAGCCTCCACTGACCTCTTTAAGGGCATGTACAAGTGGTTGCTGTACAATAGGATTCCTGTGGATTATTTCTGGATGTGGACCACAGAGATCTGGATGCCATGGGGAGGTGCTTCCCGTGATCCGGTAAGGGTTGAAGCTGCAAAACAAAGTGTTCGCAATGCTGTCAGTGTCTATGAGAATATGTCTGAAAAACCCTTTGGCCAGTTTGCCCTGGGTGGTTGGATTTTTGGTGCCCAGGGAGAACCGGCTGTATTTGAAGATGTGTTGCCAGATCTGAATGCTGCCTATTCCTTTATGAATCCGCCATATAATGAAGAGGGAGAACATATGAGGACTGAAGATTGGATCGGGAAGGTCCCCGAAGGCCGGGTTAAATGGCCATTTACATGGATGGAATATGATTTTTCACTGGAACAACCTTCATTCCACATGTACCGGGTGCTGGAAGATGGGCAAGATGCTTACGATCAACATGCAGACGGATTTATAGCAGAGTTCTGGCGTACCAGAATGATTGCACACATGTTCGCAGCCTACAAGGATTTAAGCTGGGATTACACTCCAACTGGCAGGGATATAGAGATTGACATCCCATTGGATCGTGCCGGGCGCAATGCTAAGATTGAAGATATTCACAGGGACTGGGCCATCCATGAATTTGGCCCTGGTCCGGCAGCTGATCATTTAGCCACTCACCTGGCCGATTTTGATAAGAGGAACGAAAAGAGGTTTCAAAATGTTACGGATTTCATAGAGGGAGCCGATGACATCTACTCTCAGGGTTATATTACAGGCGGAGATTGGGGAAGTGATCATATCTGGGGACCCTGGGAGAAGGAAAAGGCCTGGTTCGAGTGGATCGATCTCTTGGACGAACTGCGTAAGACTGTAAAGGGAGCGGGCAACCTGGATAGATTTGACTACTGGCACCATGTGCTGAGAGCCTATAAATTGATGGCTGAAATTGCTTCTGAGATTAATCAATATGAGGCCAGGACGAATTCAGGTGACCTTAAAGCAGCGGCTTCTCACCGATCCAAACTGGCCCGGCTATGGGAGCAAATGATGAGCACCCAGGTGCAAAGGGTATCCGATGAGGAAGATCTGGGAGTGATCCTGAACCTGGAATGGCGCAGCTGGAGGAACTGGGTGGAGGGGAAATACGATGCAAATTTTGTGGAAGCAGGCGGAATTTTGCCGGTTGATAAAGATCCGTCCCGGGAATATGGAGGTAACAGTTTCATCACCTGCATGCCCCTGTTAACTCATGCCAGTCCGGGGGAAGATGTAAGGATCAAAGCCTTAATCATGGGTGAAGTTGATCATCCGGAATTGCATTACAGAAAGATGGGCCTGGATGATTTTAAAACCATCGATATGGAACATGAAGCCCGGGGAGTTTATCGGGTAGGCATTCCGGGGCAGCTGGAAGATTTTGAATGGTATGTCACCGCAGGCACCAGCCTGGGTGATGTTATTTTCCCGGCTGCTGCAGGGGCAACAGATGGTGAAAGGATGTACCAGACGGTTGTTGTATCCGGCCT
>JAOZLK010000594.1 GCA_029934875.1 Bacteroidales bacterium
CTCCTCAACCTTTTTAGTGGCAACCGGATCAAGGGCAGAGGTGGGCTCGTCCAGAAGGATCACATCGGGACGAAAGGCGAGGGCGCGTGCAATGCAAAGGCGCTGCTGCTGACCGCCCGAAAGAAAGGTTCCCTTCTTGGTCAGGGCATCCTTCACCTCATCCCACAGGGCCACATCATGTAAAGATTTCTCCACAATATCGTTTCGGTCACTTTTACTTAAGCGTATTCCGTTCAGCTTATAACCAGCAATTACATTGTCGTAAATGCTCATGGTCGGGAAGGGATTCGGGCGTTGGAAGACCATGCCAATTTTTCGCCTCAGCATGATGGTTGACATTTTCGAGGTATCCTCGCCATTGAGATAAATATCACCATCAATCTCTATATTGGGGTAGAGGTCATGCATCCTGTTTATGGCTCTGAGCAGGGTGCTCTTACCGCAACCCGAAGGCCCCATAATGGCTGTGACCCTGTTCTTTTTGATCCCGGCACTAACATTGGTAACAGCTGTATTATCCTTATTATAAGCTACAGAGAGATCCTTTATTTCAAGTACGGGATCTGATATATTTCTAATTAATTCACTCATTATTAACTTCTTTTCGCAATAATTTGCTTCGAGACTAAATTCAGTAATAGCACAACCATCATCAGGAACAGTGAAGACGACCAGATCAGATCGACCATGTTCGGATCGTTGTAAAACTCCCATATCAGCAGGGGTACTGCGCTGGTAGGTTTAGCGACATTGAGATTCACCTCCATGCTGCCCAGGGCAGTAAGCATCAATGGAGCGGTCTCTCCGATGATCCTTGATATGGCCAGGAGGATCCCTGTGAGCAGGCCACTAAGTCCGGAGGGAATCAACACTTTCAGAATGATCTTGTGGTAAGGAACACCCAGGGCGAAGCCTGCCTCCCTGATGGAATCAGGAATCATTTTTAGTGTTTCCTCGGTGGACCGAATGATCAGGGGCAGCATCATAATGGCAAGTGCCGTGCTTCCCGCAAGTGCAGAGAAACCATGGGTGATATTCTTCACTACCCAGAAATAGGCAATCAGTCCCAATACGATGGAGGGGACACCCTGGAGGATGTCCACAACATCTCTGACAATACCGGCATATCTTTTCGACTTCTGATCATATAGAAATATCCCGATCAGAAGGCCAATGGGGATGGCCATTAAAGAGGCTATAAGCACCATGAAAAGCGTACCCGTGATTCCGTTCAGGATTCCGCCCGGAATGACTTCACCCGCTCCGACCGCCACCATGGCTTCATAGGTGTCCGGGGCCTTTTTTGTGAAAAAATCCAGGTTGATCTGCTTGTATCCTTTGGCGATCAGCTTATATATTATCAGAACAATCGGGGAGATGGTTATGAGAGAAAGGACGACTATGCCACCCTGAAAAAGACGGTCTCTGAGAATCCGCTTATTCACGCCCTTATCCTCACTTGGCTTATATTTTCTCGGCCTTCCCATCAGGCGCTATACTTTTTAATGATCAGCTTTCCTATTCCATTAATGATTCCGGTTATAACAAACAGCAGCAGCCCGATGCCAATCAATGCACTGAGCTTTAATCCGTCCGCCTCACCAAACTGGTTCGCGATGACACTGGCCATGGTATTTCCGCTCTCAAAGATGCTTTTGGGAATGATATTGGCGTTTCCGATCAGCATGGTTACAGCCATGGTCTCTCCGAGCGCCCTGCCAAAGGCAAGCACATAGCTTGTAAAAATTCCCGATCGTGCATTGGGAACAATCACATTGAAGACCACTTCGCGCCTGGTGGCGCCCAGCGAATAGGCTGCCTCCTTCAGATCGGGCGAGACCATCTTAATGATCTCGCTGGTAAGGGAGGTTGCATAGGGAATAATCATGATGGCCAGAACTACTCCGGCCGTAAACACGCTAAATCCCTGGGAGCTCAGTCCCAGGTCAACGATCAGCGGTCTGAGCACATAAAATCCCCAGAGACCATATACAATGGAGGGAATCCCTGCCAGCATGTCAACCATCGTACCTATGATCCCGGCAACGCGCGTTCCCCGGTAATACTCCCCTATAAAAAAAGAGGTGGAAAAGGCCAGTGGGAAACAGAGAACAATGGCTATTACCGAAGTCATCAGGGTCCCGGCAATAAAAGGCAGAGCACCATAGGCCTCCCGTCCTTCGGTGGGGTTCCATTCCGAGGATATGATAAACCTTAAGCCATACTCTTTAAAAATAGGAATGGAGCCATTCATTAAGGATAGCACCATTCCTGCAGTAATTAATATGACAATTAAAGATGCCAGAAATAAAATTATTTTGACAATTCTTTCGCTGTTAAACATCTTTTAGGGTCATCAATATTATTTTATGAGGGCTTGTCCGTCATATTTTACAGAGGCAAGAATTGCTTTTGCCTGGGCTACAGTCTTTGCAGGAAGCTGAGCATAGTTTACCTGCTGAGCAAGAGCCTGGGCGTCTTTTTCAATGATCCAGGACAAGAAATTCAGGGTCTCCTGAGCCTGGGCAAGCGACCTCTTGTTGTAATTTTGATCCTTATAGAGGATGATCCAGGTAAATCCGCTGATTGGGTAAGCCTCCGGATCGGATGAGCAGGTCAGCATCAATTTCGTATCGTCGGGTATCTCACCCTGCGCTGCTGCACTAATAGATTCAAGAGAGGGAAACACATATTTACCTGCACTGTTTTCAACCTGCGCAAAAGGGATTTTCTGTGCAAACGCAAACTCTGAACCGATATATCCCACGGCTCCCTCTGTTTGCTTAATGGTTCCGGCAACACCCGGATTACCTTTTGCTCCAATGCCCACAGGCCACTTCAATGATTTACCCCTGCCAACGACCGATTCCCATTCGCTGCTGATTTTACTCATGAAATCGGAGAAGATATAGGTCGTTCCACTTCCATCGGAACGCTGAACCACGGTTACATGCAGGTCAGGAAGACTAAGACCCGGGTTGCTTGCCTTTATCCTTGCATCGTTCCATTTGGTAATCTTGCCCATAAAGATATCCTGGAGATTCTCATTGGAAAGCTTCAGGTCTTCAACACCAGGAAGGTTATAGGCGATAACAACTGCGCCTATGCAGGTGGGGATATGTACAATTTCCGCTGGCATATCGCCTTCTTTTGTTTCGTTGAGGTAAGCATCTGTTGCTCCAAAATCTACCACCATGTCTTTCAGGCTCCTGATGCCGCCACC
>JAOZLK010000595.1 GCA_029934875.1 Bacteroidales bacterium
AGCCAGTGAAGTTTGTGTTCAGGGTCTGTATATATGTACCGTACGAGTAGTTTTCCCATCCCGGGTATGCAAAAGTCTGAGACAATCGGGGATCTCTGTCTATAAATTCCTCCACAAACAGTTTTGTTTCATATCCTTCCTGCTGTGTATAGGGAGTTCCATCGATCATCAGATAATCCTGCATCAGGTTTTTTGACATGGAGACATCATAGTCACCAAATACCCATTCATTGTAGTAAATTATTCCCGTATGATTTTTCACGTTATACTCAGAAACTGTGGGAAGGATGACCTCATCATTACTGGTAAGGTCGAAGCTCGAAAACAAAGATCCATAGTCACTCTCGGGCTTTCCGGTATTGTGAATGGAAAAAGGACCGTTATCCATAATCTCTTTAGCAGCATCCCTGGCCAGTTCAAGGTAGCTATCTGCCGTTGACTCCATTTCCAGCTCGGAATGATATTTCCTGTAGGTGCCCTCATGCAGCGCATGACGGGCCTGGTAGGTGAGTACAATCCACTTGCTAACCGCACCGACAGGTTCATCGTCCCAGACATTTGCTGCAGCAAAGGCATAATCCTCAAAGATCTTATCAACGACAAATTCCCTGGAATCACGGGCTTTAAAAAGCAGATCATCATCGGCTGTACCAATTTCTGTATCATACCACGGAACATCTGAGAATCGTTTAACCTTTCCCATATAAAACTTTGCATGGAAAAATCGGGCTACACCCTCATAATGGGCAAGGACCTCCTCTGAAAGTTCAGCCCGCTGGTAATTATCCAGGAATATGTTGATGCTGCGCAGTTTTGACCAGTTCCAGCCACCGCTTACCGTGGAGGAAGATGGATCTGGGGACAACATCATGTTTCTCAGCTCATAACTACTGGTATTGCCCATATTATCTGTACCCTCGCCATCATCACCCATGATCATCGGTCCGGGGAAGTCGTAGAAGTTATATGTATACATCCTGAGGTCCTCTTCGCTCTGGAAGAAATTCTCGATTCCGATGGATGTTTTCGGAACCCTGTCCAAAAACTCATCATTGCATGCTGTAAGCAGAACAATGAGCGTTATACTGCTTGCTATAAGTATATTTTTCATAATCATCCAATCTTTAAATTATCTGAGATTAAAAACCAATGTTTACACCCACCGAATAACGCTTCCGGAATCGATATACACCTCCGGAACCACTGATGGTTAATTCTTCAGGATCGGCAAAATGTATATCAGACCAGGTTGCAAGATTCTCACCGCTTACAAAAATCCGAAGGCTTTTAATCTTTGCCTTTTGTGTAGTTGTGCGGGGCAAAGTGTAGCCTATGGTGATGTTTTTCAATCGGACATAAGCTGCATTAAAAAGATATTGGGTCTGTGGGACCCCCAGTCCGGCTCCATTGCTATAAGATGGTTCAGTACCCAAATGCCCTACACCATAACAATTCCATGCCTGAAGTACTGGTAAAGAGGCATCGGTATTCGCGTATGCAAGTCCGGCATCGATATAAGCCTGTGAGTGCATGGACATTTCAGCCTCGCTGTCATCTTCTCCCCGGTAAAAATCAAATAAATGGGGATAGGTTTGGAATGCCATGTCCTGGTATGTACCCCAGTAAGTTCTCCAGATAGGGTAATGATCCTTTTTACCGATTCCCTGTACAAAAGCAGAGAAATCAAAACCATACCAGCTAAAACTCAAATTCAAACCATAGCGGTAGCGTGTATAGGAGTTGCCGATGACTTTGCCATCTTTGGGATCGTCCAGTGTAAATCCTTTTTCTATGACCCCGTTCCCATCCTGGTCAACCCATTTTACCGAACCTATCAGCCAGGGCATGGAACCCCAGGAAGCATAAAGTCGCTGGTTATGTGCCTGAATTTCTTCTTCGGACTGGTAGAAGCCATCACTTTCAAAACCCCAGATTTCACCAAATTCCTGGCCTGTGTAATATTGATTAATATCAAAAGTAGGATTATCAAAATTGGTGATCCAGGCACGACTGTCAGACAGGATGATCCTGGTGTTGAATGCGAAAGGTTTTCCTGCAAGTTGCCAGTTATCCTTGTAGGATAAAGCCAGTTCCCAACCGTTGGTTTGAAGATCGGCTGCATTTTCCTTGGGTTCTGGAGCTCCCAGAACTGCCGGTAATTCTTTGCCGGTTGTCAGCATCCCTGTGGTATTTCTCTGGTAAAGATCAAATGCTACAAACAGCCTGTCCCTGAATAAGCCCATGTCGATACCCCCATTTATGGTGGACATTTTTTCCCAGGTATAATTGTCCGAAACCAGGGGCGGAGGATCAATGGTTTGTGGCAACTCCCCTCCAATAATGTAATCGGCCGTCCTCGAGTGCATGGTAGGGATGTAGCCGTATGCCGCAACGTTTTGATTTCCCAGTGAACCAAAGGAACCCCGGATTTTTAAAGTACTAATGACATTTTCCACTGAACTCATAAAATTCTCCTTGTCGATTCGCCATGCTGCAGAAGCAGAAGGGAAAAAACCAAAACGGTCCTCCTTGGGGAACCTTGACGAGCCATCATAGCGTCCGTTGAATTCAAGGATATATCTTTCCTTCAGGATATAGTTCAGGCGAAAAAATGCTCCGCGGACTGCCCAGTCTGAATAACCTTCACCCACATAGCGGTCACCTGTGGCAAGTGCCATTGAGGGAAGCGATGAAGAAATAAAGTCATTTCGCTGCGCCCAGAACCAATAATCCCGGCTGTACTCCTGGTTAAAACCAACAAGGGCCGTAAGTTCGTGAGCACCAAATACCTTATTATAGGTACTGTAAAGGTTGAAGGCCTGGTATAATCTCTCTGAGGATGTGCGTGAAGCCCATTCCTTGCCCTGTTCCCGGACATCTTCCGGTCCGTAACCGATACTGTATTTCCGAGAATAATTCTGATCAAATTGATTCCCGTTCCGGACCGTAAAGTCGCTGTTTACTCTAAGGGAATTATCAAAGAAGCGTAATTCACCAGTAAATGTAGTCTGTACAATCCGGTCATTATAAGTGTACTTTCTAGCTTCGGAAGAATGCTGGGCCAGAATGCTTCCAAGCTGTGTGTTAGCCCAGGATCCGTCAGGATTTACATCCCAGTCCGTGGCCGGTATATTATTCAATTCCCTGAAGAGCTCAGTATCACCCATTTTCCTGGGAGTAACCCTCAGTGAATTAGCAAGATGAGTATTGTTACCG
>JAOZLK010000596.1 GCA_029934875.1 Bacteroidales bacterium
AAGGTAGGGGAGACACAAAAAGCTTCCTACCTGGCCAATTTCAGATACTCTACCTATGGCTTAATGAATGACCTGGGCATTAATTTCGGAACCGGTGCGGCCACTCCCGGATACCAGGATCTAACTGTCATGATTGATATTCCCGGAACCAGGCTGGGAAGGTGGAAATTGTTCGGACTCTGGGGTCAAAGTTCTATCGAATTGGGCCGGGAACCGGGGGATACTACCGAAACTTCATACAATCCAAGGGGCACAGCCACCAATTTCGGATCCGACCTGGGTGTAATCGGGCTCTCCAATACCTTTTTCTTCAATCCGAAATCGAGACTTAAAACCACCATTTCCTTACAGAGAACCGGTTCCACTACGGTGTTGGATTCGACCAAAAACAATACAGAGGAAGTGGCACCTTTGGTACGTATGAATGGACAGGAGTATAAACTATCCATAAGTACCCAATTCAGGCATAAGGTGAATGTCAGAAATAATTACAACATAGGCCTGGTAGCTGATTATTATCACGTTCGAACCACCGACAGCGTATATGATTTCGATTATGAAAAATTTATGACCACTGCCGATTTCATCGGGAACATGAACCTCCTGAGGGCTTATACACAGTGGCACCATGCCTTTAGCAATCAAGTTAACGGGTATGCCGGATTTCACCTCCAATACTTCACACAGAACAATGAGGTCTCATATGAACCCCGGATCTCCATGACCTGGCAACCGGGAACCCGCGGAACCATTAGTCTGGGTTACGGATTACACAGCCAGATCCAGCCCAAATCGGTCTACAGCTACCAGTCCTATGATGAAGCAAGCGACAGCTACTATTCCACCAACGAAAAGGTAGGATATACGAAAAGTCATCACCTGGTCCTGGGTTATAATCACATGATCAGCAAAAATTTTCGTTTCAAAGCGGAAAGCTATTACCAGTACCTGTTTAATGTTCCCGTAAGCCATTCATTTGAAGAGTTCAGCATGGTCAATTCAGGCGGCTTTTTCGCTATAAGCAATGTGGACAGCCTGGTGAATACAGGAACAGCATACAATTACGGAGTGGAGCTTACCTTGGAAAAATTCCTGGGCAAAGGATACTATATCCTCTTTACTTCTTCCCTGTTCGATTCCAGGTACAAAGGTGCCGATAAGGTGCTTCGGAATACGGCCTTTAACGGAAACTATGTATTCAATCTTTTGGGCGGATATGAGAGGAGGCTTGGTAAAAAAACATATCTTACCATTGATCTGAAAGGAGTGCTGGCAGGAGGTCGGCGCTTTGTCCCAATTGACCTGGAAGAGTCACAGAAACAGGGAGAGGATATCAGAGACTGGAGCCGCGCATATGAGGATCAGTTTGATGATTACTTCAGAACAGATATGAGGATTGGAATAAAGATTAACTCCAAAAGATACAGTCAGGAATTCGCCGTCGATCTGCAAAACCTGACTGCTTACCAGAGTGTCTTTATGGAAGTATATGACGCCGACGAAGGGGAAGTGTACCAGATCTACCAGCAGGGGTTCTATCCCATGTTTCTTTACCGTATACAATTCTAAGCGCAACATGAAGTATTTTCAAGAGGATTCATATACCGCAAGAGATCACCTGAAACTCATCCTCCTGGTAATGATCCCGGCCCTTCTGATTGGATCAGGATTGCTCGTTCTTGGGCGCGAACAGGAAAATCCGGTCTTCTACACGATTGGCCACAGCACAATTATATCAGGGGGATTGTGGATGTTTTGCCACGCTTACGTGCATTTTTTGTGGAAGAGCTATCCCTGGGATACATTTCCGGTAATGCACATCGTACTGGAGGTAGCTGGTATCGCGCTTTTTACCTTAGCCTATGGATTGACTTTGTACAGGATCGAATTGTTGCTAAACCTGGGTGAGTCCATCCCTTCAGGTGAGTTGTTCCCGGAGGCCCTTATAACGTTTTTGATCACCTACCTGATCACCGCAATCCATGAGATGGTTTACTTCTACAGGCAATGGATGCTGAATTTTTCAAAGTCTGTGCGTTTGGAAAGGGACAGCATCGAAGCCAAATATGAAATCCTCAAAACACAGATCAATCCACATTTCCTGTTCAATAGCCTGAACAGTCTTACCAGCATTGTGGATGACAATCCAAAGGCAGTAGGCTATATACAAAATCTATCTGCTTTCCTGCGTTATATATTGGGAAGCAGCGATAAAGACCTGGTCTTTCTCAGAGATGAGCTTAAGGTGCTTGGTCAATATTTTGAATTACAAAAATCCCGGTTTCTGGAGAACCTGGATGTGCACATAGATGTCCCTGAGAAATACGACCTCTACACACTGCCACCCCTTGTACTGCAGATGCTTGTGGAAAACTGCATCAAGCATAATGTCATCTCCGGGGAGAAGCCTTTGCAGATCAATATCTTTGTAACAAAAGAAGACATTGTTGTATCCAACAATTTGCAACGCAAAACCGAGGTAGAATCATCCGGACAGGGCTTAACGAACATCATTGAACGCTATGGGTATTTTACCAAGCGGAAGGTTAACATCCGGGAAACGAATAAGGTATATGAAGTTTCGGTCCCTTTATTGATTGTTGAGCTGTGATAAATGCACTGATCATAGAAGATGAGGCCCCGGCAGCAGACCGGCTCAAAAAGCTTATGATGGAGGTCGATCCATTCATCAGGATTCTGGATATCGTGGACAGTGTATCTGCAGCAAAGAGATGGCTCAGGGAGCATCCTCAGCCCGATCTGATGATGGTAGATATCCAGCTGGCCGACGGACTAAGCTTTGAAATATTTCAGGAAATTTCCATCGAGTCATTTGTCATTTTCACCACCGCTTATGACAAATATGCCATCAGGGCATTTGAGCTCAATTCAATCGACTACCTGTTAAAGCCTGTGGATCAGGCAAAACTGGCTAACGCTATTCACAAACTCAGGAAAATTCGGGGTCAAAGATCCGGTATTGATATCCAGTCCATCATTTCTGCAATGGACCACCAAAGTAAAAGATTCAAGGAGCGGTTTGCGATACCCGTTGGAAACAGTATCAGGAGCATTAAAACTTCAGACATTGCTTTTTTCTACCTGAGGGAGAAGTGCGTATTCCTTTGCACCGATGAAGGACGTCACTTTCCCTTAGAACAATCTCTTGATAAGCTGGAGGATTTGCTCGATCCGGACAGGTTTTTTCT
>JAOZLK010000597.1 GCA_029934875.1 Bacteroidales bacterium
GAAAACAGTGTTGAGCATCTTGAGAAAGGTTTCGTACTGGCGAGCCAGGAGAAGTATGCCCTTGATATTCCGGGTAAGGAGGAGTTAATTCAGAACTACCTGGAGTGGCTCAATGGTCAGGGATCCCAGCTGATGAATAAATTTCGCTGTGGGGAGACACCCGATGAGAACGAAAAACTTTATTGGCGTCTCGCCAGGGCTTCTTACATATGGAAAGCTCAGCGCATGTTTGAGCGCTTCAAGCAGGGAGATGAAAACCTGAATGAGGAGGAGCTTGAGGCTTATGAGTATGCAGTTTTTCTTAAGGAAGAGGGGGCGGAACTGATGCGCAGAGGCTATTTTGGTGAACGATTCAATGATAGAGAAATTGAAAGACTATGGGAGTACAGGGTAATTGGAGAAATACGTATCTGTTGTGAACCACCTTTCCACCCTTTTACTCTCGGCATTCATCGTTTTGGAGAGGAAAAGGGACCCTTTTATATCGGAAAGGAGATTCCTGATATCTCCTGGATGAAAATGGAGGCGGCTATGGAAAGTCCGTTTTATACCGATATGCCGACCCACGACCTCTATACAGTGATTAAACCCGGGGCGATTGATGAACTCTTTCGATCCTTTCGCGGATACCGCAAAGCTACAGCTTCCAACGGTCGTGAATTTGTGGACGAGATATTTCCGCAATCCGTTCCCGGGGATAACAGATATGTGCGGATTTCCGATTCCCGTGATCAAAAACCGGTTTTGATTTTTATAGCTGCTGCGATGGACTGTTTCTGGGCACAGGCAGTTATGGAAGCAGAAGCAATATACAGGGCATACCAGGAGCATGTAGATATTGTCTGGGTAACTATGCCAATTTGGGATTTTCTGATCTTTGGTAATACCACCTACAATTATTATAAACCACATGCAGGTTTGGAGCTGCCGGGTCATGAATCAAACCAGGAAGACCTGGCCCGTACAGCAAAGAAGGTATATATGACTTATCCGCAGCTGACTCTGCCCTGTGTGCTTGATCAGAATTCCGGTCAGACAGCCAATTATTTCAAAACAGGAGGTGGTAGCGGAATAACTGCCCTTATTGATACAGACGGCCGGATTGCCTGGCACAGTACTTATGGTTGGGGACATTGGTATAATGACCGCCCACCGGGACGGGGATACAGCGAAGAGATCCCATGGGGAAATGCGGTTGAAAAAGAGCTTCACAAGCTCCTGGATAATAAGGGGAAATATGATCCCGATCATGATCTGCTTCAAATGCCGGAAAAAAAGGTGAAGAGTGCCCGGCCCGGAGATGTAAAAAGTATGTATATGTCGAATGCAACAATAACAGGTATTGATCGTCAGAACCGGATCATAACAACGAAAGCCCAACCATCAACTTTCGCTGTAACCGGCAGGTATCCTGATAGCACTCAGTTGTATAATCCCATGCAATCATTTACAATTCATGTTCCCCCGGAAACCAAAATAACCTGCCGGAATGTTCCCATTGATCTTGATAAACTGAAAGTGGGCAATCAGGTAATAGGTCCTGAAATATGGAAGATGCCCGATGGCAGCTGGCTTGCCAAACATATCCGGCTTATACCAAATGAAGAGATTCGAAAAGAGTTACCTCCTTTAAAATTTATTGGTGATATGTTTATGTATGGTAAGATTTTGGAAGTGAACATCGAAGATAAAACAATGAGTGTTTTGCGAACTACAGCGGATCCTGTTGAGATGAATGGTTACCGGTATATCAAGGAGGGAGGGGATAAGGTTGAACTTGTTGAATTTGCCGCAGACAATTATCCCACAGTTGACAGGTGGGTTGAAAAGGACAAAGCACCCAATCCTTATCTGTTTGATATGGAAGGTGCCCTTCTGATGCGCAATGGAGTGTACGTCACCTTGGGTGAGCTTAATTCAGGTGATTTTGTGGGCATAAGGTATGCCGCAGAGGATGAGGATAAAGCAACGCTGCGTTGTGCCGTTGCCCGTGCTTCCAGGATAGAATAGTAAGTGATGAAATCAAAAATCGTAGCCCTTATGAAACTGAGACTCTTTCTATTTTTACTGGCTCTGGTTGCCATTGCAGGTTCCATGCAATCATGCAGCAATGATCGGGAGCCCGAAAGACCCAATATTATCTTTATCATGTCCGACGATCATGCTTACCAGGCCATGAGTTGTTATGACGGCTCTCTGAACACTACTCCAAACATCGACAGGATCGCCAAGGAAGGAGTGCTGTTTATGAACAGTTATGTGACGAATTCAATTTGTGCTCCTTCAAGGGCTGTCTTGCTTACTGGCAAATACAGCCACATGAATGGACACTTTACGAATGGCCATAAGTTTGACGGGAGTCAGCTCACTTTCCCAAAAGTACTTCAGGAGGCGGGATATGAGACAGCACTTATTGGCAAATGGCATCTCAAAAGTGAGCCACAGAGTTTTGATTACTGGAATGTTCTTCCCGGACAGGGACACTATTACAATCCCGATTTCATTGAGATGGGTGAGAAAAGGAGATATACAGGATATGTTACAACACTCACCACAGATTTTGCACTCGATTATCTTCAGAACCTGAGAGATCCCGCAAAACCCTTCTGCCTGTTACTTCACCATAAAGCACCTCACGGGAATTGGAAACCTGAAGAGAAGTACCTGCATCTGTTTGATGATGTACAAATCGATCCTCCGGATAATTTCTTTGATAATTATGAGACCCGGGGTTCTGCTGCCCGCCAGCAGGAGATGGATGTGGCCAATCACATGTACTGGGGCAGGTATGTAAAGCTTTCAGTTAATCCGGAGAGTGGTGATTCAACCGGTTTTGCACAACAACTTAAGCGGTTCAACGAGGAGCAACTGGCTGCCTGGAACGCAAGTTATGATCCAAAAAATGCTGCACTGTTTGAAGCGGGATTGAGAGGTGATGAGCTCACCCTGTGGAAATTCGAAAGGTTAATGAAAGATTATCTGAGATGTGTCCAGTCAGTTGACGATGGAGTGGGCAGGGTACTCGACTACCTGGAGGAATCCGGGCTGGATGAAAATACGATCGTCATTTATACTTCAGACCAGGGAGTATTTCTGGGAGAACATGGCTGGTTTGATAAGCGGTTCATGTACGAGGAGTCCCACCGGATGCCCCTGGTAATGAAATACCCCGGTAAGATTGCCGCTGGAAGTATCAAGGAGAA
>JAOZLK010000598.1 GCA_029934875.1 Bacteroidales bacterium
CGCTGGCCGGATTGGGGTAGAGCATGACCTCAAGAACCTGGTGGGGCTGAACCGACACTGTTAACTCTGTATTATTTGCTCCGGGTGTAAAATCCAGCTCGATCCAGTCTCCTTCTCCGTCGGGGAAATAGCCCGTGGAGACATTGGCATATTGCTCTGTAAAAGAGAGGGAGTCGATCCAGATTACATTAGCACCCGACATGTAGGAGAGCCCTACGGATTCTCCATTATTATTCAGTTTGAAGTCCAGGTGAAGCGGCCCAAGCATGGGGGTTTGATCGGCATAGAACACCAGGTATCCATCGGCATCGATGGAGGTCTGGCCGGGTGCCCCGGTGGGAATTCTCCACTTGGTGGGATTGTCCAGGTTGTCGGTCAGGTAGAGTCCGGCCATATCAACGGCTGTCTTACCCATGTTATAAATCTCAATCCAGTCACTATCGTTTCCGTATTCGTCCAGCACAGCCCCTATGTTGGAAGCCATTACCTCGTTGATACGCAAATCCAGTTCAAGTTGTTCAATCTCGGTCACTGCCCTGATACTGATGTCGGATCCGGGACTTAGGATGAGGGGGTTGTCGGTATATTGTTTGTCAGCGGACTCTTCTACGATCAGTGCTTTCAACTCAAGATCAAACTTCAGATCGGAGCTGGTGGTACTGTTCTGATGAACCTCCACGGCGATGGTGTTGGTGCCAGAGACAAAGTAGCTCTTATCCATCGGGAACATGAAGTAGGTAGACTCGTTTTCCTGGCTGACGAATGTTTCTGAAAAGGTCTCATGCCCGATGTCGCCTTCAGGCATGTTGTCGCGAAGCACTTCTTCTCCGTTAATGTAGACCACGACACCATCGTCCCTTAATACTCCCAATTCAAAGGAATCGAAGGTGGTGATATCGGAAATTTCAAAGTCTTGCCTGAAATAGTAGCTTATGGTCTTATCCTGGGCATCAGGGCCATAATCAAGTACGGTGGACTCATTGCCATCGCCGTAGCCCAGTATGCCGGGACCAGTCGGCCAGGATGAATCATCGTAAGCGGAGCTCGTCCATTGCGCAGCTGGACGGGTATCAGAGTCGTTATATTTCCAGTCAGAACCCTTTTCAAGAAGGGTGCTAAGGCTTGAGCTGCCGGTGTTGATTTCCCAATGACTGAAGCGGTAACCCGGACTGGGGACAAAGTGCAGATCAAGTTCCGAACCGAGGGCATATTTTCCGTTTAATCCCTGTGCCGGAACAGCAACAGAATTGGCATTAATGCTTCCTGTCACTCCAGTGGGTTCAATGTGCATATTCATGATGCTACCCAGCGAGAAAAAATTTCTCATATTGTTCCATACATGGTCGGGACGTTCCCTGGCCCATCTCCTGAGCTCCTCCACACGACCTTCCCACCCGGACATGTTCTGATGCCCCCAGCGATCAAGATGTTCGGGATAAGCATGGTAAATCTGGTTCTGCAGCGAATCGATGATGCCAATCACCCTGTCGGTAGCAAAGGTGGTGTTGAGATGCATCATATACTTGGCCAGGAACTGTTCCCGGAATCCTTTGTTTTCCAACAGGCGCCTGATCATAAGGGTGGATTCGTCGGGATTGGGCCATTCGGTCCCGCCAGCCTTTGTGGCAAATTCGAACATATCGATGGAAGGATCGAAATTATAGAGCCCGTAGCTGAATTCCAGGTCGAAGAGAATGAATCTCCATTTTGAACCGTTCACACGATCACGGTAATATTTTTGATTGTTTCCAGGCCAATCGCGGTTGGCGATGAATAGCTGGGTGATCAGGTAATCCTGGTAGGAGTTAATATCCAGCTGGCTCTCCACCACAGAGTAAGGAGCCCCCAGGACAAGGTGATTGTTCTCAAGGAAGTTCGTGAGCCCATCCCATGCCTCCCTATCGCCTTCAAATACCTCCCAGCTGTTTTTGAGGAAGTCCAGGTTCTCGGCCGGAATGCCGTAGTTGGAAGTGACCCAGTGCTCGTTCACCTTTTCTCTCAGGTTATGGATTCCCCAGTATTCTCCATTCAGGTAAACATGTACCGGTTCATAGGCCTGGTGATCCACATCCATTACCGGGTGTACCGTGGCCTGTTCCACTGCGTCCCTTATGAATGAGTAGGAGTTGTCATTCCCTCCGTTTCTTAAAATAAGCCCTTTGAATTCATCCAGATCCTTTTCACGGAAGAAGGGATATTTCATCAGGTTGGACCCATATACGCTTCTGGCGAGGATTCCAAGCGATTTCATGGGGCGGCCCCTGCTGCATCCCCCGTGAATTTTCATCCCGGCATTGATTTGCAGTCCCAGGTGACCTTCGTTGTCGAAGTACTCCATGCTCATGGGTTTTTCCCATGGCTGGTTCCAGTTCCGCGGTACGTCGCTGCAGTTCCCGGTGAGCCCGTTGGTGCCGGTTACATAAATCCCTTCCTCATCACTCCACAGGCCCTCGGGATCCGTGGCAAGGGAAATGACCGGCAAAGAAAAATCTTCATGTATAATGTAGCTGGCTGTACAGACATCGCCCGGTTCGGCTCCCTCAGTGAAGAGGCGGGCCCTCACGATTGAGCTTTCATATGTCCTGATCTCACCTTTGAATTCGGGATCATCGGGACCGGGTTCCGATCCGTCAAGAGTGAAGCGAATTATGCCCGTGGCTCCTGCCTGGGGGGTCATTCTAACTGACTTGACGCCAGAGTAGATACCTGGTGTTAAAGAAAACTCGACTTTACCTGATACACGGAACTCCTGTGCATTCTGGTTTGCTGAGCCCGGGGTGGGATTTCTGAAGAAGAGGTATTCCCCATCCTCAGAAAGGCCATAGGAGACATCCTCATACATCCTTGGATAGGTAATGGAATCAATAAATTCTCTTTTAGCGGAGAAAAGCACGAGCGATTCCCCGGCCACATCCAGCCTGAAGTTAGCATGCAAACCGCTCAGCGTGTCCCCGGTTCCGTCGGTCCATACAAGCACATAGCCATTGGCAGGCACCCTGGTATTTTCCGGAAATACCCACATAAAGGGAGCTTCTGGCCTATCGGAAAGGTAATAGTGACTGATATCAATCTCCTCGGATCCACTGTTATGAATCTCAAGCCAATCGCCCGGGCTTCCGCCAAGGGGATTTACCAGGCCGCCGTTGTTTAAAGCAATAATTTCCGTGAATTTCAACTGGCCGTTCAGGTTAAGGTGATGACA
>JAOZLK010000095.1 GCA_029934875.1 Bacteroidales bacterium
GGGTTTGCAGGTGTATACGGCAAATTCGCTGAACACTGTAGGTAAGGGTGGAAACGAGTACGGTCCTCATTCTTCAATCTGCCTCGAGACCCAGCATTTTCCCGACTCCCCCAATCATGCCCACTTTCCATCATGTGTATTGGAGCCGGGGATTGATTATAGATCTACTACTATTTATAAATTTGGCATTGATCACAAGCTTAATCTGTAATCAAGCGTCAGATAAGCACCCTTTCCTGAACCCCTTTATAGTGTTTCGAATTGTTCTTCTCCAACCATTCCAAGAGGCAAGACCTTAATTCCTCGGCCCTCTCCTCGTATAAGTCCCTTTCCGGATTACTGCCAAGCAGGTTGTTCATTTCATGGGGATCGTTGCCCAGGTCATACATTGCGTTTATCACACTGGAGCTTTTGGAATAGGGTATCATAAGTTTCCAGCCATCCTTCACGATCATATAATTGGGTGCAATATCCCCCCTGTAGTTCCATTCTGTCACAACATATTCGCCATGATCCGTATCAAACCCTTCCACCAGGCCCCGAAGGCTGATTCCGTCCGAGGGATGCTCCTCCATATCCATGTAGTCCAGTATCGTTGCAAACAGATCAACGCTCGATACGTAGCCATCCACGGCAGTCTTGCTTTCTATTTCACCGGGTAAACGAATCATCAGGGGGATGTGTGCAGACTCTTCATAAAATATGTTCTTCTCCCGCAGTCCGTGGGAACCCAACATCTCACCATGGTCGCTGGTAAAAATCACCAGGGTGTTTTCTGCAAGTCCAAGTTCATCCAATTTCTCCAATATCACACCAACCCAGTCATCAATCTCTTTGACGAGTCCGTAGTAATTTGATATCATGTACTTTATCTCTTCCTGGTCTGAATATTCAGGGTTATCCAACCTTCCATTGGCCGCTCTATAGGGCGAATTCGCCATATCATCAGAAATACTGGCTGGCGCAATCATGTCCTCTGCCGGGTACATGCTGTAATAGGGTTCAGGAGGTAGCATGGGAGCATGTGGAAAATGAAAAGAACAGGTAATGCTGAAAGACTCATCCTTCAAGCGTTCAAGGGCTTCGATGGTTTCCTTTGCCTGGAAGGCTGTAAGACTGTTGTCCTTATGAATGAGCAGATCACCATGCATATCACACTGGGGAAATCTTTCCCCACTTGCTTTCAGCTCTGCATCCGTCATTCCATGGTGTTTATCCAGTGGATCAGTGCTGTATGGCCTTTTTGTCATGGTATCGTAAAGTTCTCCCGGCTTCAATTCTTTAATGGGCTCTTTTCCCTCCAGGTAATCCAGGTGAACGTAGCGCTGACCGCCGTGTCCGAATACCGACTTCCCATTCTTTGCCGCCTGCTTCGGATTGGTATAAACAGCAGTATGTGAACTCAGGCTGTGCCACTTGCCATAGTATTCGCAGGTGTACCCAGCCTCTTTCAGGATTTCATCAAAGGTGGGCATGGTCATGACTTCCTCCTCATCGTAGTAGTAGGCCCTGTCGTTTCTTCGCATCCCCGTATTTTCAACCGTACAGCCGGTAAGAATGGAAGAACGGGCCGGAGCACACACCGCACAGGGTGTATAGGCATTTCTAAACCAGGCTCCCTGTTGGGCCAGGCGATCCAGGTTTGGTGTTTCCAGGACCGTATTGCCAGCAATACTCAGGGCGTCATAGCGCTGCTGATCGGTCATGATAAACAAAAGGTTCTTCTTTTGCTGCGCATTTGCACTGAATGATAAAAGATTCATTAGGACTATCAGTGAAAAACTGACTAAAACATACTTTTTCATGTTTTTCAATTTAATGTAAGATAAACTCCCCATAAGGTCTTTCCGGGAACGATTCCAGACTTTTGACCAGCATTTTCTTCATCTTTTTTACTTCCCGGGGATTGGATTTGACCAGGTTTTGAATTTCTTCCGGATCATTTTTCATATCGTAAAGCTGGTCCTGATCGAAATAATTTGGGTTTAAAAGGGCCGAATGATAGCCAAGGTGACTGTTCCTGATGTAATACGGGATTTTATGCTCATGTCCGTTCCAACCCTTAAAAATAACTCCTTTGTCCACCTGTTCCCGGGTAGCTTCGTCGTAGCGAACAGTAATGTATTTCCATTCTTTGGTAGCCACTCCACGGGCAAATCCCAGTTCAAAAAAGAGAAAATCATGTACCGGTTTCTGACTACCGTCAAGTACTTCCTTTAAACTAAGTCCATCCAGGAGCATGGATGGTCCCGGATTCACCCCTGCAAGTTCCAGAAATGTAGGTGTGTAATCAATGTTTTGAACCAGCTCATCATAGCTTGAACCCGGTTTAATCCCTGCCGGCCAGTACATCATCAGCGGTACTTTAACCCCTCCTTCGTAAATGGTGGATTTGCCAAAATCATAATTCCCATGATCTGAAGTAATAACAATCAGGGTATTATCCAATTTTCCTTCTTCCTTCAATTTCTCCACAATGGCACCTACTGCATGATCGAACCAGCGCAGCCAGGCATGGTCGGGATCCTTACCGGCAGCATCAACTTCCAGCTTGACCTCTTCCCTCCCGGGCATGAAAGTAAAATCATCGTTCACAAAGCCCTCCCCGGTAAACCCGGGATTGGCATCCAGACCATATATATATTTTCCGCCAGGTTTTTCCCAGGGAGCAGGGCCATGAGGAACAGTTTCACTATAGTACAAGAAAAAAGGCTCATCGCCCGACTCCTCAATAAATTCAAGAGCAGCTTCAACTTTCCATTCTATATTATGAACATTGAGAGAATCATTATAAAGCTCCCTCAGGTTGGCTGCATAAATCGCATTGGCATAATCAAAGCCAAACTCCCTTATTCGCTTTGCCCATTTATGGTGGTTGTGAGCCATTGCAGCGGATACTTCCGGCAAGTGAGGATCAGCGCCATATTCATAGCTCATCATTCCATGCTCTTCCCAACGCCTGGAGGAAAGCAAATGATGATCGACCAGGTGGCTTTTACCCACAAACCCGGTTCGGTAACCTGCTTTCTGCAAAAGCCTTGGCAGGTTTTCCCTGGTTTCCTCCAATTCGGTATTGTTTTCGACACGGGTTTGGGTTCCATAGGGAAACATACGCATAAAACCTGGGCCCTCACTTCTTCCGGCATACAGACCCGTTAAAATTGAATACCTGCTGGGAGAACACACCGAACTCGACACATAAGCCCTGGAAAATACCATCCCGTTTTTAGCCAGCTTATCAATGGTTGGTGTATATACATGTGTGTCCCCGTTAAAACCAAAGGGCCGGGATTGATCACAGATCGCATCATGAACCGGTATGGAACTTTGATCATCGGTCATGATAAATATGATATTAGGTCTCTCCTTTGAACCTGTGCCAGCCAGGGCATTCATTCCCCAAAAAACAACCAGGCTCAGTCCAACAAAAACAAGCGAAATTTTCCTGTTATTTAACATTTCGTATCCTGCTTAATTCTTCCAAAAGTTGCTCTGCTTTCTCCGGATATGCATCATAAAGATTGTTTTTCTCTGCAATATTCTCTTTCAAATTGTATAGCTCACCGGGAATTTGCTCAGTCTGAATATACTTTTTATCAGGAGCCCATCTTGCTGCAATGCCTCCCTGTCCAGAGCCATCAATAAACTTCCAGTCGCCACTCAGAATGGCATTTTTCTCAACGATTACTTCGGAACGAAGGGGCTGGTCCGAATCCTGGTCCAGAAGAACCGGCAGGAAGGAATAGCTATCGAAGGTCCCTTGGGCCAATTCTTCTCCCAGTAAATCAGCCAGGGTTGCCATCATATCTGTAAAACAAAGCATTTGATCGCTTTTCCTGCCAGGGGCAAAGTAGGAAGGTGCACTTACAATAAAGGGAATTCTGGAACCGCCTTCCCACATATCTCCCTTCATGCCCCTGAGTCCATCGGTACTTGCATGATCATATTTCACCTGGTCCTCATGAAACCAAACAGGGCCATTGTCGCTGCTGAAAAATACGATGGTATTCTCAAGCTGGCCGTTTTCTTTCAGATAGCTCATCACCTGGCCCACCAGCTGATCAACCTGCATGGTGAAATCGCCATATTCGCCAGCTCCGCTTTTACCCACAAACTCCTCTTTGGGTAGCCAGGGTGTATGAGGAGCAGTCAGGGGCAGGTAGAGAAAGTAAGGTTCATCTTCGTGCATATCCTGGTGCCTGTCCAGAAAGCCAAAAGCCTTTTCCACAAACATGTCCAACACTTCTTCGTGCCTGAAATCCGGGGAAATGCCCCCTGCCCGGTAAAAAGCGCCGGATACATCTGATGTGGCATCAGACGATGCATGGTCATCGACTGTGAGGCCCGGTGACTGAACTGCATGATCATTTTCGATATAGAAATAAGGCGGGATATCAAGGGAAGCATGCATACCAAAGAAATAATCAAAGCCCTTCTCCACCGGACCATCTTCCAGAACATCAATGTTCCCCGGATTATCCCAGTCAATGCCCTTAAAGCCCTGGTGCCATTTGCCCACACAGGCTGTACGGTATCCAAAACGCTTCATCATGCTTGCCAATGTTTCCCGGCCCGGCTCAATGATGCTCTGGCTCTTGGTATTCAGGCTTTCCAGGCGCCCAGGATAACGTCCTGTAAGAAGGCCGTAACGAGAAGGAACGCACCAAGCTCCGGGAGCATGGGTATTGGTGAAGCGAATACCCTGCTCTGCCAGTTTATCGATGTGCGGAGTGGGAATTTTCGAATTACCATTGTAGCAACCCAGATCACCATATCCCATATCATCGGCAAGGATGAAGACGATATTGGGCCTGGGCTTATCGCTTGATCCACTTCCCTGGGTACAAGCTGACATAAGAAGCATGCCGGAATAGGCTAATGCAAGAACAATAAAGGAAACTTGTTTCATAGGAATCATATTTGTTTCAGCTTTGTTTCGAGAAAATCAGTCAACCTGCTGTATTCGGTCCACACCCGCTGGATTAGAGAAGACAGGGCCTGAGTTTCCTCATTTTATCGCATTTTGAATCATTTCATCTTTACCGGTTGCCGGCGTGTTTTGCACATACTCATCATAATAATGCCTTAGCAAATCGATCTGGGTTTGATAATCAGGATTATTTATCTCATTTTTTATTTCCATTGGATCACTCCTCATATTGAAGAACATATCTCCAAAATCACGGTAATCGAGGTCTTTATGAGCTGAAGTTGGATCCAACATGATTCCAAGCTTATAATCCCTGGTGATCACAGCAGCCTGGGACCAGCTCTCTGAAACAATGTATTCCCGGTCCATAGACCCATCATTCAGCAGCACATCCGCCATGGATTTACCTTGTATGGGGTACTTCAAATCAGGCACTTCCAGATCCAGTAACTCAATCAGGGTAGGCAGCACATCTGCAAGTGTGACCAGTTCCATGGTACGTTTTCCATTTTCAGTTTTGCCAGGATACTTAAAAATTAAGGGGACATTTAATATCTCTTCGTACACATTCTGTCCGAAAGCGCATTTTTCAACCATCCCGTGATTTCCCACAAAATCACCATGGTCAGAAGCATAGATCACGATGGTTTCATTTTCCATTCCGGATTCATCCAGCGCCTTAAGGATCTCACCCACATGATGATCAATCTCTGTAACCAGTGCATAGTAGCCGCCAATGTAGGTTCTCCAAAGCTGCTCATCCTGGAAGGCTTTGTCCATATTCCAAACTTTATTCCCGCCATTTCGCTGATCCTGTAACTGGGGGGGGAGGTTCTCTGTGGGCTCATAAAAACTGCCCGGTTTTTTTATGGCACTACCGATCCGCGTGCCTTCACCCCATTGGGAAACATCGTACATATCCATATATTTCTGCAAAGGATTATAGGGTTGATGGGGACGGTAAAAACTTGACCAGCAGAAAAACGAGCTGTCACTTTTTGCATGCTCTTTGATCATTTTGATGGTTTCCATAGCCGTATAAGCCTCCATGGTGAAGTCCTCCGGGAGTTTTGAAATACGTGTTCCCAAATCGGCAATTGGAAATTCAGACTCAAATTCAGAAGAACCTCTGGGACCTCTGCCAAACTCAGCCGCCCAATCCGCTGCAAATTCTTTCGCATAGCCATTTCTCTCTATCCAGCTCACATAATTATCATCGTCATCCGGTTTATAGGCATGGTCCTTTTTCACATCCCATCCTGCATCAATGGCATCCCTCAGATGTCGCTTCCCGAAGGCATAGGTACGGTAGCCGTTCAGTTTAAATATACTGGCCATGGAAACAGCATCATCCATCACAGAGCTATGTCCCGAATTATTTAAAAAACCCATGGTGCGTAGTGTCAAACCTGTCATTAAGGATGAACGGGAAGGAACGCAGATACCCTGTGTGCAGTATGCCCTGTCAAAAACCACAGCCTCCTCAGCCAGCTGGTCCAGGTTAGGTGTAATGACATCGGGATGACCCTGAAAACCCATTACACTTTTATTGTGCTGGTCAGTGAAGAGGATGATTACATTGGGTTTCTTTGCAGGTGTTTCCGATCCGGTTTTACTTGTACATGCCGATCCGGCAACAAGAAGGACGAATGCCAGTCCGATAATCGTTTTTTGAAATGTGCTGTTCATATACATGAGATGATATTTTGTTGACTAAATGTGAAATACTAATGGTCCTGGTACAACAGGTCCTTCATCTTGAGAACTATATCTGCATACTCCGGGTCCCCTGCCAGGTTGTGATATTCAACAGGGTCCCTGGCCTGGTCATAAAGCTCATTCCCCATTCTTCCCTGGTCCCACTCAACATACCTCCAATCAGTATTCTTAACCATCCGACCTGTCATTTCACCCCTGCGGATGATGGCACGAACCTCGCTGCGGAAAGGCTGGGATGGATCCCGGATCACTGATGCAAAACTTTTGCCTTCAAGGTAATCGGGCGTATTATCCAGCTCAAGCAATTCAGCCAGGGTCGGATAGATATCGATATACTCAAACATGGCATCGGATTGAACCCCCTTCTTTCCTGCACTCTGACCGGCGACAATGAAGGGAGCACTGGTTCCTTTTTCAAAAAGTGTCACCTTATTCCACCAGTTATGTTCACCCAGGTGGTAGCCATGATCGCCAAGGAAGAAGATGAGTGTGTTGTCCATCTGACCAGACTCTTCCAGGGCCTTCAACACTTTGCCCACCTGCGCATCCATAAAGCTGCTGCAGGCATAGTAAGATCGCAGGAATTCTCTTCTTTCCTGATCTGTAAATTTATTGAAAGTCTTTGTCTCACCGGGAAGGGTATGTTCATAGGGCGGTTCCCAACCCTCAGGCAGGACCGGTGGATCACATTCCTCAAGTGGGTAGAGATCGAAATACTTTTTTGGCGCCACAAAGGGATCGTGGGGTTTATGGAAACCAACGGCCAGAAAGAAAGGTTTATCACGATCAGCCTTAATGAACTCCACCGCCTTTTTCGCAATCAGCCCATCTGCCTGATCCTCATCATTTCCTTCGGCTGCCCTCCAGTTACACCATTTCAAAACCCCATTGGTCATGTTCCGGCCTTCCCCTTTCTTACCCAGTTCTGTCGCCTTATAGCCATAAATCTCATCCCAGCCTTTCAGATCATTGTGTTCTTCCCGGTTTCCATGATAGATCTTACCCAGGCTCATGGTGTAGAAGCCGTTCTGCTTAAACAGGGCAGGCATACTCACCCAATCGCCGATAATCGATTGAAGGGGAACCCGGTTATCCTGGATAGTGGTGGTTTCGGGAGTCATCCCTGTAAGGAAGGACGAACGGCTGGGATTGCAAACTGCGAAATTGCAATAGGCCTGGTTGAACTGAATTCCCCGGGCCGCCAGTTGATCTATATGGGGTGTTTTCACCACCGGGTGACCGTAACAGCCAAGAGTCTTGGTCAGATCATCCGCCACGATAAATAAAACATTCACATCTCTCTTTGTCTCCTCTTTTGTTTCCTTGCTTGCCTGTCCGCCACATCCCATCAGGAAAAGCGCAAAAACCATTAATATCCATGAATTTTTCATATTCTAAGTTTTACCAAATTATAATTTCCTGCAGACCCGCTTTAAGCTGTTCCAGGGGGCCAGGCCCGGGATTACTTTGATTCCTTTTTATTCCCAAAAGATCCTGATCAATGATATAAGGGCGTCCATCGGGATGCTCAAAAATAGCTTCAGAAACGATGCATGTCCCCAGCATTTCAGTCGTCACAAGCCTGGTTTTCACCTCCTCTGGGCTTTCATCGAATTCCACCCTCAATATTAGTTTATTATCTCTCTCTTCGATTTCCACAAGAGGCTGGAAACCGGGAACTTCCTTGTAGTTTTTATCGAATTTGCCAGATTTGGCGCCATGATAGAATAGATTGCCTTCTGCGTAGCTCTCATAGAGCAAATCATCATATCCCCTTAATCCATAGCTTACTACAACATGCTTGCCAGCCGGATTGGTAAATTCTTCGTCCTTAAAATCTCTGGTTTTGATAAAAATATTGTTGTAAAAGCGATTATCTCCTCCGCCAATGTTTTTGAGGGCCTTAACTTTTGTGGAATGTGGCAGGTGATACGGAGTAGACCTGTCAGGAGTATTAAAGCTCTTGATTCTACCCGCAAACAAATTATGTACAAATGCACCCCCATGCGAGGTTTCCTGCACTGAGAGTCCGGTCTCGGATAAAAAGAGATTGTTGTCCACCAGGGTGGGACCATGATTTACTTCACTGAAAAAGTCATGGTGGGAGTTATCATAAAGGATATTTCGGGTCACCCGGGTACCCTGAGCCATCCAGTCCAGCCAGATGCCAATAAAGGAACCATGAATTTGGTTGTGCTCCACAAGCATATCAATGGCGGCATGAATCTTGATCCCGGCCATTTCAGCACCCGAGTAGGTGCGTTTGGTATAAATATCGTAGATATGATTGTTTTGGATCTTGCTGAAAACGGCACCCAGGCTGCCCACCACACCGGCCTGTCCACAATCGCTGATTACATTGTTCCTTACAATGTGAGAACCTATCTTCTCTTTCGACCAACCCACTTCCAGGGCCCTGAAAATAACTTCATTATAATGGGTGGCTCCATCTTTCAGCTTATTATTCATCCATACATTTTGTCCGGTTGACCTGTCCTTTCCCAGGGCGATACCTACACTCTTGGAATTGCTCACCCTGTTGTTCTCAATGATCCAACCCTTGCTCCAGTGCGTCCCGATAAGTCCTGGCTGCTCTGCTGTTGGTGCTGCCCACTGGGTAGCTGCCTGGCTCATCTCAAAGCCACTGATGCTGATATAGTTTAGCCCGGGCTTCGAAGGATAGAAACAGGCAGGACGCACATTAATTTCCACCAGCTCCTTGTTAGGATTAAAGTCCTGAAAATTGGCCCAGATAATGGTTTGCTCCTCTCCCACCTCCGCATACCATGCATAAAGGGAAGTTTCCGGGTATACTGCTTTCTCATGCCTTTTTGGATTAAGCGCTTCTTCCATGGAGTTTTGCTCAAACAGGGATTGTCCGTTCAGGAAAACCTCACCTGTATGATGCTTGATCCCCTCCGGATTAAACCAGTCTCCTTCGATCAGATCGGCGTAAGGATTATAGTCTCCGAAAAGGGAAGAAGGGATTTCCACCTTCCACAGCGACTTCTCTACCTTCTCCCAATCTTTAACTATTTCTGAACCCTTAACGACCACCTTCTCTCCAGGGGCAGCCTGGTAGGTAATTCTTGCCAGGTCGTTGGCTCCCCCACGAGGCGGATCAATCCGTTCCCGGTAAATGCCTTCATGCACAGTGATTACATCCCCTGGCATTGCAATGTTTGCGGCAGCCTGAATGCTCAGAAAGGGACTTTCAGAGGATCCCGAATTCTGATCATCTCCTGTTTTTGCCACATGGTATTCTACTGCAAAAACGTGCATACCTGTTAAACACAAGCATAAAAGCAAGAATGCTTTTTTCATCATAGTTCGTATTAAGGGTTCAATAACGATGCTTCAAAATTCCTGTAATCCTGCATTAATTCCTCAACCATTTCAGGCTTTTCTTCGGCCAGGTCATTAGACTCAGTTGGATCGGTCTTCAGATTAAATAACTGGATATCCTTATTTGCTTTCTGGGGGACGAGGCCAGGGTAATGTGAAGGATTGGACTGGCCCTCCATCCTGGCAATGATGGTGGTACCATCGGGTCCTCTGGAATCCTTCCAGGTACTCAAGTCATATTTCCGGCGGCCCCTGGGTTCGCGCACAAAAAGCTTCCAGTCCCCCTTCCGAACCGACATTATGTGCTCGTTGTGCATGCTGAACACGGGGGCATGGGCTCTATGCTCTCCCTTTAAAATCCCACTGATGTCGTGACCATCGAGTTTTCTTTCACTTTCCGGCCTTAT
>JAOZLK010000599.1 GCA_029934875.1 Bacteroidales bacterium
CCCGATCCGGAGTCCGATGAGAACTGGATTGCCGATGCTGTGTATACCGCTCCTCATAATACAGGGGGTGAGTGGGTACGCTTTTCCCAGCCTTTCAACTATATGCACGAAACTATCCCGGAACACGTGCTGGTTATTTTAAATTCCGGTAATGGCTTTGAGCCTGTGGCCGGCAGTGTTTTACTGGTGGATGACCTGGAGATGATCTACAATACACCCCAGTCAAATGTGGACTTGCTGAAGCAAACAGAAGCCTATCTCTATGCTATCGATAAGCACCAGCTGGTTCTTAAGGGTTTGGATCACTCGCATTTCCAATCGGTGAAGATTTATGATTTTTTAGGAAAACTGCTCTGGTCAGCCAGGCTTACATCGGACCAGATAAATATTGCACCAGCACATCTAGATAAAGGAATATACCTGGTTAAGCTGTCGGGCAAGGATGAAATTTATACCCAGAAAGTTTTGCTACGTTGAACCTTTCAAGCCGAGAATGAAATATCTGTACCTGCTTGTTACAGCCTGTTGTCTTCTTCTATTGCCTTCCGGCCATCTGCAGGCTCAACATAAAGCTGTTTTCAGAGGAAGGATTACTGATGCCAGCAATGGAAATCCCCTCGTGGCTGCAAGTATAAAGGTGGAAAAGGATTTTTCACGGGGAACCATTTCCGACCGCCAGGGACACTTTTCGCTGCTCATCGATCCCGGAACACACACTTTCGTCATTTCATTCGTGGGCATGGAATCCGAAATATTTACCCTTAGCCTGGAACCCGGAGAAACTATTGAAAAAGATTTCCAGCTCCTTCCCTTGTGGCAGGAACTGGAGGAGGTGGAAGTAAAGGTGAGTAAATTCGAAAAACCCATTGAAGAGACCACCATTTCCGTACAGGTGATTAAACCCATTCTGGTTGAAAACAAAAGTACCAGGAATATCACAACTGTGCTGGATCTGACACCGGGATTGAATATCATGGATAATGAACCCCAGATCAGGGGCGGAAGCGGATTTACCTTTGGTGTGGGCAGCAAAGTGGCAGTGCTGGTGGATGATATGCCCATGCTTTCCGGGGAAGGTGGCAGGCCATACTGGGACCTGATACCGGTGGAAAATATTGAACACATTGAAGTCATCAAGGGTGCCTCAAGTGTTTTATCCGGGACTTCTGCCCTGAGCGGAGCCATACATATCCTGACTGCCTCACCCAACATAAAACCCTATACCAAAGTAACGGCCTACTCAGGCTTCTATTCCACCCCAAAAGACCCATCCATGAAATGGTGGGATGATTATCCATATATCAACGGATTCAGTTTTTTACATTCCAAAAAATACGGATCCCTGGACCTTGTCATCGGCGGAAATGCCGACTGGGACCATGGCTATATCGGTGCCCCGCAGCCCAATCCCCTTGTTGTTGATACCATCTCAAATTTCACCGACAAACAAATGAGGGCTCGAAAATACAGGTTTAATTTCAGCCTGAAAAAACATTCCAAAAAACACGAGGGTTTAAACTACGGGATAAACGGAAACTTTATGCTGCATTCCTCTCCCATGATACTGGCCTGGCTCAACGATTCCAGTGGCTTTTACAGGGCCTACCCGGGAGCAGTATACCTCCAGGACCAATTTATCTTTTACCTGGATCCTTTTCTGAACATCTACACCGGAAATGGCACAAAACACAGCCTTAAAGCCAGGGTTCTTAACAACAGTTCCGACATGACTAACAACCAGTCGATCAACAGTACGCTGATCTATGCCGACTACCAGATAAAACGCTCCTACGAGTTTATCAAAGGATTTGAACTTATAGGCGGGGTGTCCATGACAAAGAATATGGTTACTGCCGACATGTATAAAAGTTCAGGATCGGCATTCAATGATCTCTTAAACGTCTCTGCTTATCTCCAGGCTGAAAATGAAATTAAGGACATGGTATTTACCTCCATCGGGGTGAGGGGAGAATATTACCAGCTCAATGATTCCATCACTGCCCTTAAACCCATTTTCAGGGCGGGGGTAAATTTCAAACTCTATCCCAGCACCTTCCTTAGGGTATCCTATGGTCAGGGTTACCGCTTCCCCAGTATTACGGAACGGTATATAAAAACCTCGGCAGGAAGTTTTGCGGTGTTCGATAATCCAAGCCTTGAACCGGAGAGCAGCTGGAACATTGAAATTGGTTTGAAACAAATGTTTAAGTTCAGGAAATTTTATGGTTATCTTGATATTGCCGGCTTCATCCAGGAGTACCACAATACAATTGAATACCTTTTCGGATTCTGGGAGCCCGAATTTGCCCTTGCCGGATTCAAATTCCTGAATACAGGCCAATCCCGGGTTTCAGGCCTTGATATTTCCCTTACCGGTTCGGGTAAAATCGGACAAAAATCAGGCATCAGGACCATGGCCGGTTACAACTATATTTTGCCCAAAACCCTTGAGCCCGATCTCGTATTCGCCACAGACGTCAGGAATACCGAATACTCATACACAAGCACCAGCCTTGATCCGTCGGAGAACATTCTGAAATACAGGTTCCTGCATACATTTAAAGCAGACCTGGAGTTTTATACGGACCATTTTTCCGCCGGGATCTCTTTTAAATATTTTAGCCGGATGATAAATCTCGACAAAGCCATTGAAGATTTTGAAAATGCTACATCCAGTTCAGGAGGGACCCTTCAGCCGGTTCTTTATATGGATTATTTCAATAACCACAATAATGGTCAGACAATCATTGACTTAAGAGTAAGCTACGAGTTTAAGCAAACCCACAAACTTTCACTCATCTGCAACAATATGCTCAACCGCTGGTACTCTCTAAGACCATTGAAGGCTGAAGAGATGCGTTCGGTAATGCTACAATATATCCTAAAACTGGGCTCCGCTCCAAACTAAAAAAATATGAAGTCATATTTCATTTCCCTGCTACTGGTCTCTTCATTGATTTTCGGATGTGTTCCCGCATCTGAGTACAACATCTCCCGCCTGCAGGATTTTAACAAAGGATGGAAATTCATGCTGGATGATATTGAAGGTGCTGAAGCGGCAGCCTTTGATGATTCGGCATGGAGGCCTGTACAGTTACCACATGACTGGGCTATTGAAGGTTATGTAGTACAGGACAGCTTACATAAAGGTCCCTTTTACAAATACCAGCCAGGTGGCGGAGAAGTTGGCTTTT
>JAOZLK010000600.1:0-1885 GCA_029934875.1 Bacteroidales bacterium
TGATCACCAGGAAGGGAAGGGTCACTTATTGAGTTATGAACCTGTAATCAGTATAATTGGAGGCCATTCGGGCATATTTTTTAGCCTGGTGTTGCATCCCTTCCCGGTCGCTGATCCTGGAAAGTCCCATATATCCAATGGCCTTGTACATATTGGCAATTGGGCCAAATGAGTCGGCCAATTCCAGGATTTCCAGATACCCTTTTTCAGCCTGTAGATCATTGCCAATAAACTTTTCCGAAAGGAATGCTTTTCCCATGGTTTTGACCATTACCGAATAGTCTCCCTCCTCTGCATTTACAGACACTAATATTTTTCTGGCTTCCGCATAGTTGTCCTGATGCAGGAGAATGGTTAACAGGAGGCCTTTAAAGTAGGTGTTTCGAGGATACTTCTGATGCAGCCGGGAGATAAAATAGAGCGCCGAGTTTAAATTGTTCTCATAATTAAGCTGAATCAAGGTCATAAATAAAATGGACTCCACCTTCAGGTATACGGTGTGGTTAATGGCGTACTCCAGTTGTTCCAGCCCCAGCTGTTTATCACCTTCCTGCATAAATGAAACCAAGGGCTTATAGACAGGATGTGCTTCCGGATAAGCTTCAATGTAGTAATTATATAAACCCGTGGAGAAGTAGAACTCTGCAAAATCCTCTTTCATCTGAAATCCTTCCTTGGTATTCTGATACATGGTGCCCAAATCCGGGATTACCTTAAAGGGTTTTCCATTATCTGCCCAGAACAGGGCTTGAAAGGCCCTCCCAAAAAGATCAAAAAATACACCTTCCAGGTAGGTATGATCATTGTCCATATAGGCTTCAGCCATCTGAACGCATTTTTCCATTAATGCGAGGAATTGTTCTGACTCTTTTTTCTCAGGGGAGAGGGGGTAGTTCTTCCAGTATATGATAAGGGCATCAAGGAAAAGAGGGGCAGGGTGTTCCGGAGTGAGATTCAATAGGAAAAGCTGTTGCTGTTTTGCTTCGGTAAAAGAGAATCCATAGGTGAGATCAAGACAATTCTCCACACGATCAAGGAGATCTGGTCGGTCCAGGTAGGATATCTGAGATTTGGCTGCTGTCCAGCTAAGTCCAATGCAAATCAGCCCGGCAATTATCTTACTCATTAAGTAAAGTTAAAAATAAAAGAGCATTATATTTTTTTGCACTTTTGTGTTTTACAGAAATAAGTATGATTCAGATTGGAGATAAAATTGTAAGCAGGGAATTATTTGATAATCATTTCATTTGTGATCTTCCTTCCTGTCATGGAAACTGCTGCGTTTTCGGTGATTCGGGGGCTCCTCTTGAAGATGAGGAGGCAGATGAGCTATCCAATCAAATCAATGAAATCAAGCCCTATTTACGGAAGGAATCTCTGAGGGCTATTGACGAACAGGGGAGTTGGGTAATCGATGATGACGGAGACAAGGTGACTCCTCTAATTGGACGCGAAGAGTGTGCCTATGCGATTTTTAAAAAGGGAATTGCCTGTTGCGCCATTGAACATGCTTATGAAGAAGGAGCTATCTCTTTTCGTAAACCGGTCTCCTGCCACCTATATCCCATCAGAGTGAATAAAATCGGGAATGGGATTGCGCTTAATTACCACCGCTGGGGCATTTGTGAGCCTGCGCGGATCAAGGGGAAAGAGGAAGGAGTTCCGGTCTTCAAATTTCTCAGGGATCCCATTGAGAGGGTTTATGGCAAGGAATTTTATGATGAGCTTGAGCTTGTATTTAGCGAACTGAATAAGATCTAAAAATCATTATACACCTATTTAATATGGAAACAATTAAGAACTATGTAGAAACTAACAAGGATAGGTTCCTTGAAGAGCTTTTTGATTTGATCAGGATTCCTTCTATCAGCGCTAAAGCTGAAGC
>JAOZLK010000600.1:1895-3194 GCA_029934875.1 Bacteroidales bacterium
TGCAGAGGTTAAGGAAACAAAAGGTTGGCCTGTTGTTTATGGCCATAAGATTATCGATGACTCTTTACCTACGGTACTTGTTTACGGTCATTATGATGTCCAGCCAGCTGAACCACTCGATTTATGGGATTCACCCCCCTTCGAGCCTGAGGTAAGGGATGGAAAGATCTATGCCCGTGGTGCCGATGATGATAAGGGGCAACTTTACATGCATGTAAAAGCTTTTGAGCTAATGAACAAAACAGGTACACTCACCTGTAATGTAAAATTTATGATTGAAGGCGAAGAGGAGATAGGTTCTCCAAGCTTGAAACAATTCTGTAAGGATAATAAGGAATTACTCCAGGCCGATGTAATATTGATTTCCGATACAACCATGATTGCTCAGGATATACCCTCCATTACAGTGGGATTGCGTGGATTGAGCTATATGGAAGTTGAAGTGACCGGTCCCAACAGGGATCTGCATTCGGGATTGTATGGCGGAGCTGTTGGGAATCCAGCCAACCTGCTGGCTAAAATGATAGCTTCTCTTACCGATGAGAATAACCACATAAGCATTCCGGGTTTTTATGACGATGTTCAGGAAGTTTCGGATGGCGAACGGACCGAGATGGCAAAAGCTCCTTTTAGTGAAGAGGCGTATGTGAAAGAACTCGATATTGAAGAGGTGGTAGGCGAAACCGGATTCTCAACCAATGAGAGAACAGGCATCAGGCCCAGTCTGGATGTGAATGGGATCTGGTCTGGTTATATCGGTGAAGGGGCTAAAACTGTACTTCCCTCAAAGGCTTATGCCAAGATTTCCATGCGATTGGTTCCCAATCAGGACTCAGCGAAAATTGATGAGCTGTTCATTAAGCATTTTGAAAGTATTGCCCCTGAGGGAACAAAAGTTACAGCCAGGAGCCTTCACGGCGGACAGGGCTATGTAACCCCCATAGACTTTCCAGCTTACAGGGCAGCCAGCAGTGCCATTGAAGAGAGCTTTGGAAAGACACCCATCCCTGTACGAAGTGGAGGAAGTATTCCCATTGTTTCGGATTTTGAGGAGGTGCTGGGTATTAAATCGATCCTCATGGGTTTTGGACTGGATTCTGATGCCATCCACTCACCCAACGAGAATTATCCTCTTTTCAATTTCTACAAAGGGATTGAAACCATCCCTCTTTTTTATAAATACTTTGTGGAGGAGATGAAGTAAACCATCCCTTACATATCTGATTATTGAACCGCCGGCAATTTGCCGGCGGTTTTTTATAAATGCCTCCATTTCGAAGAAGATATGCAAAAATGAAT
>JAOZLK010000601.1 GCA_029934875.1 Bacteroidales bacterium
TAGGATCTAGTTCCTTCGGGAGTGTGGGTTCGAGTCCCTTCATCCGCACCAATTATCCTTTAAACCGCTATGCCATCGGATGTTAATAACGATAGTATTGCGGTTTTTTTAATTTTGAACAACTATTTAGAAAAAATGAATATTACCTTAGAGAACACAGACAAATTGAATGCAGTGCTCAGTATGAAGCTTGAGCAGGCCGATTACCAGGATAAGGTAGGGGAAATTTTAAAAGATTACAGGCGGAAGGCCAAGGTCGATGGCTTCAGGCCGGGGAAAGTTCCCATGGGCATTATCAACAAAATGTACCATACTCCCGTTCTGGTTGATGAGGTGAATAAACTGGTTTCTGAGTCTCTCTTTACTTACCTTCAGGAGAATGAGGTGAAAATTCTGGGCGAGCCCCTGCCGCATAAGGATGAGCAGAAACAGGTGGATTTTGAAAAAGACAGCGAGTTTGAGTTCAAATTTGATCTTGGGCTGGCTCCTGAAATCACCATGGAAGTCACTGCAAAGGATAAAATTCCTTTTTATAAGATTAAAGTGGACAAGAAGCAGGAGGATGAATATGCCGACTCCCTACTTGGACGTTATGGAGAGTTTATTTCGGTCGATAAAGCCGGGAAGGACGAGATGATCAAGGGTGTTCTGGTGAAATGCGATAAAGAAGGGAATGAAGTGGAGAATGGAATGCGGGTCGAGGGTGTTTCCATGTCACTTGATATGATGAAGGACGACGACCAGAAGATTCTTTTCAATGGAGCCAAAGCTGGTGATGAAATTACTTTCGATGTAAAGAAGGCCTACCCCAACGACACAGAAGTTGCTTCCCTTCTCAGGATTGAAAAAGAGGAAGTGGCCATGCTGGAAGGAACTTTTAAGTGTATTATCGCTGAGATTCAGAAATTTGAAAAGGCCGTGATAGGGCAGGAGCTCTTCGACAAGGTGTATGGCGAAGGTGAGGTTAAAAGTGAAGATGAAATGCGGGTTCGTATCCGGGAAGAGATTGCCGGATCATATGAGCGTGAGAGTGAGTACAGGTTTATGGTTGATGCTCGTGAGGGTTTGATCAAAAAAGCAAAAATCGACCTTCCGGTGGACTTTCTGAAAAGATGGATGCTTGAGACCAATGAGAATATCACTGAAGAGCAGCTGAAGGACGATTTCGAGAAGTACGAGGACGATTTCCGCTGGCAGCTCATCAAGGAGCA
Source organism: Bacteroidales bacterium (assembly GCA_029934875.1). Taxonomy (GTDB): domain Bacteria; phylum Bacteroidota; class Bacteroidia; order Bacteroidales. The sequence continues at coordinate 1,212 of JAOZLK010000601.1, forward strand.
CCTCCTGATGCAACAGGAGATCAAGGTATCTGCTGATGAGGCTATGGAGATGGCCAAGGGAGTTGCCCTGAACCAGTATACGCAATACGGGATTCCAAATGTGCCTGACGAGTACCTTGAAAATTTTGCAAAGGAGATGTTAACCAAGCCCGAAGAATCCCGCAAGATATACGACCAGAAGGCAGAAGAGAAACTGATTGCCTTCATTAAATCCACTGCAAGCTTAAGCGAAAAAGAGCTTAGTTCGGAGAAGTTCCGTAAATTGTACGAAAAATAAGAGGATAGATTATGAATCAGCAGGACGATTTCAAGAAATTTGCGACTAAGCATATGGGCATCAACAGCATGAGCCTTCACCAGTTTACATCGCAGTACAACAGTTATATTTCACCCACGATCATCGAGGAGCGACAGTTAAACATTGCTTCCATGGATGTTTTCTCCAGGCTGATGATGGACCGGATTATTTTTCTGGGTGCACCAATCGACGATTACGTAGCCAACATCATACAGGCGCAGCTCTTATATCTCGATTCGGCCGATCCCAATAAGGATATCCAGGTATACTTTAATTCACCAGGTGGTGGAGTTCATGCGGGGCTTGGCATCTATGATACCATGCAATATACATCATGCGATGTGGCCACTATCTGCACAGGGATGGCTGCTTCCATGGCTGCTGTTCTGCTGGCTGCCGGTACGGTTGGAAAGCGCTCTGCATTAACGCACAGCCGTGTGATGATTCACCAGCCCATGGGCGGTGCGCAGGGACAGGCATCTGATATTGAGATCACCACCCGGGAGATTGTCAAAATGAAGAAGGAGCTCTATGCAATTATTGCTGAGCATTCCGGGAAACCTGTTAAGGAAGTTGAAAAGGACAGTGACCGTGACTTCTGGATGACTGCCACCGAGGCTAAGGATTATGGAATGATTGATGAAGTTCTGACCAGGACAAAAGAAAAAAAGTAGCATGGACCGTTGCTCATTTTGTGGAAGAGAAAAGAAGGATACCAACCTTCTGATTGCCGGTATATCGGGTCACATTTGTGACCGCTGTATTGAACAGGCTTACAGTATTGTCCAGGAGGAACTTGGCGTACAGGGTGAGTTTGATATGGAGCAGATTAAATTGCTGAAGCCCCTTGAGATCAAAAAATTCCTTGATCTCTATGTGATCGGACAGGATGAGGCCAAGAAATATCTCTCTGTAGCTGTGTATAATCACTACAAGAGGTTGATGCAGAAGGATCACAAGGATGAGATCGAGATTGAAAAATCCAACATCGTGCTTGTGGGGGAGACGGGAACCGGTAAAACACTGCTGGCCCGAACCATTGCGAAAATGTTGCATGTACCCTTCACCATTGTTGATGCTACGGTACTTACCGAGGCAGGCTACGTTGGGGAGGATATAGAGAGTATCCTGACCCGTTTATTACAGGTGGCGGATTATAATGTGGAAGCTGCTGAAAAGGGTATCGTTTTCATCGATGAGGTTGACAAGATCGCCCGCAAAAGTGACAACCCATCCATTACCAGGGATGTTTCAGGTGAAGGGGTTCAGCAGGGATTGTTGAAACTGCTGGAGGGTTCGGTAATTAATGTACCACCCCAGGGAGGGCGCAAGCATCCCGACCAGAAAATGATCCCCGTGAATACAAAGAATATCCTCTTTATTTGTGGCGGGGCCTTTGATGGAATCGAATCCAAAATTGCCAACAGGCTGAATACCCAGGTTGTGGGTTACAATGCAGCAAAGAATGCTGACAAGTTCGAGAAGGAGAACCTGCTTCAGTATGTGGCTCCCCAGGATCTTAAATCCTTTGGAATGATTCCCGAAATTATCGGACGTCTTCCTGTGTTGACCTACCTGGAGCCATTGAACGAGAAAGCACTTCGCCGGATTCTTACCGAACCCAAGAATGCCCTGATTAAACAGTACGAGAAGCTGTTTGAAATGGATGGGATT
>JAOZLK010000602.1 GCA_029934875.1 Bacteroidales bacterium
ATGCTGGGACTTCTTCGCAGGTGGGCCACCGAATTATTTACAAGGGCATTTACCAGCCTACCCTGATCATGTTCGGGAAGCAGTCTCACACGCACTGTCACCTCCGGAAAGTTTTCATTCAAAGCCAGGGTGACTGCTTGATGGGCCGCTTTCCTGGCCATCTCCCCTTCCAGGATGAGCATCCCGTCCTGACTGATGAGAGACAGATTCCAAAGCTCGACCCTTCCATCGGGAGCAAACTGCGTTTCCAGAGAATCAAGGAGTGATTCCATGGCCGAGAGGGTACGCTCTGCCCTGGAAGTGCAGGCTGTAAAAACCACCAGGATAAACAGACTGGTGATCCCTGCAATACTGAGTTTTCTCATGGCTTGATCCATTTGACAGGTGGATTTCATTCGTTCGAAGCAAGCAAAAATAACCAATTTATCGGATACGTATTTAGTTTGATTCTCAATAACGGAAATCCTAATTTCAATTGTCAATAAACAAGCCGACAGTTGGCTATATTAGCGTACTAAAATGACACTTCAAACTAGCATATATGGAAAGTAAATCCAGAAGGAATTTCATGAAAACACTTGGCACTTCGGTAGGTGCTGCAGGTGTTCTGGGAGGCAGCTCCATCCTGAGTGCCTGCAACCAGGTGGAGAGTGCTTCAGGCGATAAAATTACCCTGCTTACCTCCAGTGGGGAACTTGTGGAAGTTGACAAGAATCAGTTGAAGCCTGCCGAGATGCCCTCCCTCTCCGAAAATCAAAAAAGGGGAAGGTTAGGAATGCCAGGCAGAAGCTGGGTGATGGTGATCGATCTCTCCAAGTGCAGGAATGCCAGGGAGTGCATGAAAGCATGCCAGAGCCATCATCAGCTACGTCCCGAACAGCATCACATTAACGTTTTACAGATGCAGGACTCAGAAAGCACTGCACCCTATTATATGCCAAAACCTTGTCAGCATTGCGACAATCCACCCTGCACGAAAGTATGTCCGGTTAATGCCACCTTCAAAAGAGAAGATGGAATTGTACTCATCGACAATGAGAGGTGTATCGGCTGCAGGTTCTGTGTTGCAGCCTGTCCCTATTCAGCAAGGGTATTTAACTGGTTTGAACCCAGGGATGCGGAAAAATATGAAGGAGTTACCTATAATATTGAAGCCAATGTTCCACAGAAAAAAGGGACCATCTCCAAGTGCCTCTTCAGTGCCGACCGCTTAAGGGACGGAAAACTTCCCTCCTGCGTTTCTGCCTGTCCCAACGGCGTATACTGGTTTGGCGACCGCAATGAAGATGCTGTAACCAACGGAACCACCAAGGAGACCGTATCCTTCAGCGAACTGATTGAAAAGGGTGCTGCCTATACCCTGATGAAGGAGCTGGGTACCAAACCCAGGGTGTACTACCTTCCCGCCAAAGACCGGGCCTTCCCTTTTGAGGACGGCCAAAGCTAACAGAGTATAAAAATCAGTAAGATGAATAAAATCGAATCTCCTGAAGAATCAAGGAAAGCGCTGGATAAGATTGTTTCAGACCTGACCCGTTCCATTACTAAAAAGGATGAACTGACCCGCTTCTGGTTCTTCATCCTGCTTATGTTTGCGGGTGTCGGTCTGTGGGGCTGGGGCATACAGATTAAAAACGGACTGGGAGTCACCGGAATGAGCGACTATGTGTCCTGGGGTCTGTACCTGTCCAATTTTGTTTTTTTTGTGGCTGTGAGCCTGGTGGGCCTGCTCATTAGTTCAGTGCTGCAATTGCTGAAACTATCCTGGGCCAGGCCAATCACCCGCGCGGCAGAGCAAATTGCCATTGCTGCAGTGGGACTGGCAGGTGTCGTCATTGTGATGGATATGGGACGTCCCGACAGACTGCTCAATGTCTTTCTCCATGGCAGATTTGCCTCCCCCATTGTTTGGGACCTTACCGTGGTTGGAACCTACCTGGCCATTTCCATATTGCTGTTCTACATCCCGCTAATACCCGACCTGGCTTTGCTTCGGGACAGGCACGTCCCAGGAATCCAAAAATGGAAACTAAAGCTTTACAAAATACTCGCCCTCGGGTGGACGGGAAACGAGAAACAGTATAAGACCGTAGCCCATTCCCTTCGGGTTCTGATGATCCTGATCATCCCCATTGGTCTGACCATCCATACAGTCACTTCCTGGTTGTTTGCAGCCACACTTCGTCCGGGTTGGGACAGCACCATTTTCGGGCCTTATTTTGTGATAGGAGCATTTGTGGCCGGAACGGCAGCCCTGATCGTTCTCATGTATGTATACCGCCTGCGCTATGGTTTGAAGGACTACTTTGAAGAAGTACATTTTGATAATATGGGAAAACTGCTTGTCCTGTGCTGCCTGGTTTATCTCTACTTCAACATCAATGAATTTATGGTGCCGGTTTACAAAATGAAACTGGCTGAGGGGGTTCATTTGAGAACCCTTTTCTCGGGAAGCTATGCCTTCCTTTTCTGGTTTGTGCAGATCGCAGGCCTGATTCTTCCCATCCTACTGATCATCTTGAAATTCTTCCGTAAACCTCTACCCCTGGCCATTATTTCCCTGGTGGTCCTGGTTTGTGCATGGTTCAAACGCTACCTGATTGTCATCCCTACCCTGGAGCATCCCTTCCTGCCCGTGCAAAATGTACCGGAACATTTCCATCACTATCAGCCCACCAGCACCGAGGTGATGATCATGCTCTTCTCCTTTTTTGCCTCTCTCCTGATTATCTCTGTCCTGGCCAAACTCTTCCCGGTAATCACTATATGGGAATATGCTGAAGAGAAGGGGATTGACAAAAAATACCTGACTGAAAAAACCCATACTGAATAGCCATGAAAAAAACGACTATATATATTTCGGGACTCCTGCTTCTTTTTGTAGCACCCCTGGTAATGGGTCAGGATTGGCTGGTTCCTGCCGAAGAGGCAGCTAAAACGAATCCATCGGCTTATACACTTGAAAACATAAAAAGCGGAAAGGCAATCTATACGCTCAATTGTAAGTCCTGCCATGGAGATCCGGGCAAAAATAACCCGCTTGCCCTGGTCCCCCTGCCTGTTGATATTGCATCGGAGAGGATGCAGGTCAACTCAGAAGGAGAATTATTTTACAAGATCAGTATTGGCAAAGGCGTGATGCCTCCCTTTCAATCGACCCTGTCGGATGAGGATCGCTGGAAC
>JAOZLK010000096.1 GCA_029934875.1 Bacteroidales bacterium
ATCTGTTGTATTACGGTATGGATTGGAGTGTTTGCAATGGTTATGCAGGCTCCTGCACAAGAAGGAATTAGAGCTTACTATACAAAAGTTTATAAGGGTGAATCCTGGGAAGAAGAATCGAGAACTACTGAACATGCGGATATTGTTGTTGAGCTGGCAACCGGGAAATTTGTGTTCTGGCGGGGGGCCAGTTATCTACCGGTCTGGGAAACGGAAAATGGCTTCTGGAGTGTTGGGGAAATCATTGAAAGAACTGGGGATGGCCCGGATTCCCGCCCTGATAATCACAATACATTCTCCAGTGTAAGGATCATAGAATCAGGAAATAATAAAGTTTGGATTAACTGGCGCTACCTGCCCTCCTTTTCAGCAGGAAATCCCAAAAGGAATGTAAATCACCACAACTTCGTAGAGGAAGATTTTATCATCTCCCCCAATGGTAATGTGGAAAGGACTATCCGGCAGGGCACTCCGAAAATCGATGACTGGATATATGATAAAAACACCCTGAAGGAGACCTTTAAGCTTACTCAGGAAGGCATTATCCATCAAAAGATAATTCCATCACGAACAACCAGCGAGCATCCTGAAATAATAGGAAATCCGATCCTTGATACTCCACCGGGATCTCCTTCGCTATGCCTTAAATTTGATGAAGGTAGAGGTGATACGGTGATTGGAAAAAAATCTTCCCACCGTTATCTGATTGAAGGTTGCAAAAGTTACTGGAAAAAGGGTGTTTCAGGCACCGCTCTGGCATTTGACGGCTACGAATCACAGATACGGATCCCCTCATCCGAAATGCCCATACTTAACCACTTTACCCTTCAGGCCTGGGTCTCCCTGAGTGCATATCCATATAACTGGGCTCCTATCATTCATCAATCCGCTTGGAGGACCAAGGGATTTTACCTGGGAGTCGATGCTACCGGAAGAATAGGTTTCAGGCTTCAGTCAGGAGCATGGAAAGAACTAACGACGCTGTATGAGCTCCCATTAAGGCAATGGGTCCAAGTAACTGCTACGTATGACGGGAAAGAAATGAAGATTTTTGTCAACGGAAACGAAAAAGGATCACTGGCAGCCCCAGAACTACCGGAATTCTCCGGCAGTGATCTGATTATCGGACGAAATTCTCACAAATTCATCCCCTTTAACCCGGTAAGGATCTATTGCCACGAATGTCACACGCCCGCACTCTACAGCCTGGATGGTCTTATTGATGAAATTGCCCTGTATGACAGGGCGCTGACGGATCCAGAAATTGAGGAGGGTTTCCGTAGTACATTTCCTGGCTTTGAAATCCTGAATTATCCGGATATGGACCACCGAAAGCTGCCCAATGGTCAGCTTGGGGGAAAGTTTGACGCCTACTATACACACCTCAAATATTATGATACCTGGGATAATCTTTCCCGGTTCGGCAAGAATTGTGATATCGTGGTTGAATTTGACGAGCATCCCACTCGGTTCGTTTTCTGGAGAGGTATGTCTTACATTCCCCAGATGTCCAATGCCGAGAATCAGTGGTATAATAACCAGTTCAATGAATCCTGGGATCCGGGCGGCTCCTGGGGGGAACCCATGAGCGACAAGAAGTCAAACATCTCTCATGTGCGATTGATCGAGAATACGCCTGCCCGTAAGGTCATTCATTGGAGATATGCCCAGATCCAGATCAACGGAACCCAACAGAACATGGATAAAAAAACGGGCTGGAGCGACTGGAGCGACTGGTACTACTATATCTACCCGGATGGGGTAGCCTGTAAAAGAATGGTTCACTGGTCCAGTGATGACCCTGAATCACATGAATGGCAGGAATCCATCGGGGTGATGGCACCCGGCCAGACCCCTGAAAGTATTTCTGATGTGTACAATAATACGGTCACCCTGGCAAACTTCGAGACCAGCAAGTCATACGACTGGTCGGAAGAAAGCCCGGTAGTACTGGAAGCAGATTGGGAGACCACCCCGCTGCAGATTCAGCAGATCAATTACAAATCGGAGTACAAACCCTTTACCATAGCAGATTTCAGCGGGGGAGAGCTCTATGGAGATGCGGATGGACGCCGCGCACCCTATTCCAGGATGGTGGTCTATACTCACTGGCCCATTGGACAATTGCCCACGGATGGTGTACGGGCCATCAAAGCGGACAGGACATCCAGTAATGGCTATACTCATTTGATGTTTGAAGGAAGCGATAAGAAAGGCCGAAACTGGGCCCAGAGACATATGCTTGAGGGAATGAATTCAATGTCGATCGAAGAACTTAGAGTGCTTGCTGCATCCTGGCTGCATCCTGCAGACCTTAAATATATCGGGGGTGGAGAATCCTCCGGATATGATCAGTCACAGCGAGCTTATGTAATAAAAACTTTAGATAAGACTGTCTCATTTACCTTAATGGGGTCTGAAGATCATCCTATTGAAAATCCATGTTTCGTTCTAAAGAACTGGCCCGGAAGCGATCTTTCAGAACTTACAATTAATGGAAGGAAGGTTGAACCGGGAAAAGATCTTCGACAGGGTATAATTACAGATACAGACGGAACAGAGACACTTGTGGTTTATACAAAATTCTCAGCAACTTCACCAACGGATTTTCATCTGGATCGTCAGATCAAAGGTGATGAAATAACAGCGGAAATAGCTCAGTAGATTCCAGTTCGACTGAAGCGACTAATTTTACTGAATGAAAAGATGAACAGTATGAAAAGTAAGATGATTATATTATTATGCATCATAAGTATTATCCTTTTTAGCTCATGCAATGAGCAAATATTCGAAAGTACTGATGAGGGTGTAACGATCGCCATGAACAAGGCCAAAACAGGAGGGATTCAAAGCGTAAGACTAAATGTAATTTCCGAAAATACCATCCAGGTGTTGGCATCAGCTTCTGGTGAATTTTCAACCCGGAAAAGCCTTTCAGTTATTGAGGTTGGAAGTGAGCCCGTGGACTTCAATGTAATACAAAATGCAAATGAAATAAGACTATCGACCACTTCGTTGGTGGTGAAGGTGAACACACAAAAAGGTACTATCGATTTTTTTGACAGTGACCAGCATAGCCTGTTAAAGGAGAATAATCGTTTTATGGAATATGTTGATGCTCCTCTGGACAAGTATTACAATATAGAGCAGCAATTTGAGCTTAGCGAAGATGAGGCCATCTATGGTTTGGGCCAGATCAATAATGGCATTCTGAATTACAGGGGACATAAAGCACTCTTGATGCAAACAAATCATAATGCAGTAAACCCATTTATACTTTCGACAAGAGGATACGGTATCCTCTGGGATAATTATTCTGAAACCCAGTTTGACAATGAAACAGATATCAACACCATGGTCATCAGGTCGGAGGTTGCAGATGAGATAAACTACTACTTCATTTATGGGGAGGAAAACGATGATATCATTGCTGAATACCGAAACCTGACAGGTAATGCACCTCTTTATGGGAAATGGGCTTACGGTTACTGGCAAAGCAAGGAAAGATATGAATCACAGGATCAAATACTATCTGCGGCAAGAGAATACAGGAAGCGCAAAATACCTATTGATAATATTATACAGGACTGGGAATACTGGGGGGAACATGGCTGGAACGCCATGATATTCGATAATAAATACTTCCCGGAGCCTGATGAGATGATCGAGGAGATTCATGATCTGAATTATCATTATATGATCACCATTTGGCCCGGATCGGATAAAAAAACAGATATCTATAAGGAAATAAAACAGGCTGGCTATGCCTATGATGATATCGTTGCAGATGGTGGATTCATTTGTGATATGTTCAGTGAAGAATGTGGTGACATATTCTGGAGCCACATGAAAAAGAATCTGTTTGATAAGGGATTAGATGCCTGGTGGCTGGATGGTACAGAACCGGCAGTGAACAATGAATTCTATCCGTACTGTATTAAGCATGAGTTGATAAACAATGGTGTGAAGAACAGTTTGGGTACCTTCAGAAGGTATCTGAATCCTTACTCACTTGTAGAATCTGGCCACATCTACAGAAACCAGCGGGCAGTTACAGATCAGAAAAGAGTCTTTATGCTGAGCCGTTCCGGGTTCACCGGCCAGCAACGTTATGGCGCTGCAACATGGTCCGGAGATATCAACTCCACCTGGGAGGTACTGCAATACCAGGTTCCGGCCGGATTGAATTTCTGTATGAGTGGCTTGCCTTATTGGACTTCTGATATCGGGGGCTTCTTTGCAGAAGAATTCCTGCCGGAGGGAGCTCCGCGAGAGTATATTGATGAAGGGTATAAGGAGCTCTACGTAAGGTGGTTTCAGTATGGAGCATTTTGCCCATTGTTTCGTTCACACGGCACCTTCTACCCCCGCGAGGTTTGGCGTTTCGGTGAGCCGGGATCATGGCCCTATGATGCACTGCTAAAGGCAAATAATTTACGGTATCGACTTTTCCCATACATCTACTCAATGGCCTGGCGCGTTACAAATGAGGGCTACACCATTATGCGTAGCTTGCCTTTTGTGTTCCCCGAGGATGAGGGTACACATAAGATCACAGATCAATTTATGTTCGGAGATGCCTTCCTGGTGAATCCCGTGCTAAAGAGTGTTTTCGGAAAGGATTTCAAGCCGGAACCGATCCCATCCAGCCACTTTTTTAATCCCGAAGGTGAAGCAGGTATGCTAAAAGTAGAGTCAATATTAATGGAAGAAGCTGAAGAAAAGGAACAAGATGAAAGCTTTATGAAGGATGCTGTAAGCGCTTCAGATCATCCCGGAAACTGGATAGAGTGGGGAGAGTGTTTCGCCATGGGTTGCAACAGGGTATCTGGCCAGATACTTACAAAAGAAGCTGGTTCATATGAACTATATCTGAATAAATTTGGAGGTGATGTGATCCTCTCCCCATTTAATGTTGAAGTATCCCTCGAAGAGCTGGAAAGCGGGGAAAAAGCATCAATGGATAATCTTAAGGCAAATACGAAATATAAAATTGCTATCGAATACTGCGCGGAAGGAGACTTTAACGAATTCTACTGGATAACACCGGATCAAGGAATAAATGCGCCTGAGAATAAAGCTATCCAAACACTTTACCTTCCAAACGATAACACATGGGTTGATTTCTGGACGGGAAAAAGTACTGAGGGCGGCAGGGAGATAACGGTGCCTGCTCCGATCGATAAAATCCCGCTTTATGTAAAGGCCGGATCTATCGTTCCGATGGGACCATTCATTCAATATTCTGACGAAAAACCAGCCGACCCCATTCAATTAAGAATTTACACAGGCGCTGATGCTGAATTCGAACTCTATGAAGATGAGAATGACAGCTACAACTATGAAAAAGGTATCTATGCAACCATAAGAATCAGCTGGAACGAAGAAAAACAAAAACTTATAATTGATCAACGCAAGGGTGATTTCCCTGGAATGTTGAAACAGCGGACTTTCCATATTGTGTGGGTATCAGAAAACCACGGAACAGGTGTAGGTATAACTTCAAAGCCAGACAGGATAATCAGCTATACCGGAGAGAAGATTGAAGTTTTTAAAGACTAGCGATTCTAAAATAATGCTTCATTGGAGCCTTAATAAGAAAATATGAAATCACAACTTGCACTAGTAATTTTCGTATTGACAATCATTGTCGGATGCCGTCAAAAAGAACAGGATCCTGGATATAAAAATACAAGTCTTTCTTTTGAAGAGCGGGTAATTGATCTTGTTTCGAGAATGACGTTGGAAGAAAAAGTTGCTCAACTGAATAGTATAGTGCCAGCAATTGAACGGCTGGATATCCCGCATTTCGAGTATCACAATGAAGCCCTGCATGGAATTTCGGAAGCGCCCGGGGGAGTTCTGGCGCGGGCAACCTCCTTTCCCCAGGCCATAGGAATGGGCAGTACATGGAATCCGGATCTAGTGCGGGAGATAACAACTGCTATTTCTGATGAAATACAAGCCTACCGTAACCTTGGCAAGATGGATCCTTCCATATGGAGCCCGAATATTAATATGCTGCGCGATCCGCGCTGGGGACGCAATGATGAAGCCTATAGTGAAGATCCTTACCTGATGTCGAGGATTGCTGTAGCTTATGTAAGCGGAATCCAGGGAGATCATCCAAAATACCTGAAATCGGTTGCTGCACCAAAGCATTTCGTTGCAAACAACTCGGAATATAACCGGCATGACGGGAACTCTGAAGTAGCTGAAAGATGGCTCCGTGAATATTACTTCCCGGCATATAAAGCTTGTTTCCAGGAAGCAGGAGCTTTCTCAACGATGTGTGCTTATAACAGGGTAAATGGTATTCCTGCATGTGCAAGCGAGTGGCTTCTAACAAAGGTTTTAAGAGATGAGTGGGGATTCGATGGCTATGTCGTTTCCGACTGTGGCGCCATTGTTGACATATTTGAAAACCATCACTATGTTGAAACCGCAGAAGAAGCCAGTGCTATCGCAGTTAAGGCAGGTTGTGAATTAAACTGCGGGCCTGTCTACGAAGCTGCGCTGCTAAATGCCTGTAAACAAGGGCTGATTTCTGAAGAAGATATTACTGTTGCGGTTGAACGATTGTTCCTGGCACGCTTTAAACTGGGCCTGATGGCCGATCCGGAAGAGTTCCCTTATGCGAATATAACCGAGGAGGTAATCGAGAGCGACGCGCATCAGAAACTGGCGCTGCGGGCTGCGCATGAGGCGATTATCCTTTTGAAAAACGAGAAAAGTGCCCTGCCCCTCTCCACTGATTTAAATTCCATTGCAGTGATCGGGCCAAATGCCAATAAGTGTCAGCTGGGATCCTACAGTGGAATTCCTTCCCGGAAAATATCGGTGCTTCAGGGAATTCAGGAAAAAGTTGGAGACAAGGTGAAGGTATATCACGAAAAGGGATGTAATATAACCTTCAAAGAGAAGATTAATTTCAGCCCGGAGGAATGGATCGAACCTGAAGAGGGAAAAGATGAAGTAACCCAGGAGCAGATCTATGCAACCTCTGTCCAGGAGATCGAATTCAAAATGCTCTATGATGAATACCTCGATAACATAAAAGAATCAGATGAGGTGTTAATATCACGCGCAGTGGAGCTGGCAAAAAAGGTGGATCAGGTCGTTCTGGTCATGGGTACCAACCGATTTGTTTCCAACGAAGAGGCAGATGCTGAAGACCTTAAATGGCCGGGGAATCAGAGCGTGCTAATCAAAAAGATATATGAGGCCAATCCCAATTTAGTTCTGGTAACCGTAAAAGGCTACCAGATTGAATTAAACTGGGAGAATGAACATATTCCTGCCATCGTGGAAGCATGGTATGCGGGCCAGGAACAGGGTCATGCAATTGCCGACGTGCTTTTCGGGGACTATAACCCGGCGGGCAGGCTGCCCGTCACCTACTATAAATCGGCGGATGATCTTCCGCATATTGGCGATTACGATATAACTAAAGGCCGGACCTATTGGTTTCTCGACAAGGAACCATTGTATCCCTTTGGCTATGGGTTAAGCTATACAACATTCGAATATGAAAATCTTGCTTTGAATACTAAAGAAATCAGCAAAGCTAAGGATATGGAGATTATCATCAGCCTGGACATAACCAACACAGGGAGCGTGGATGGTGACGAAGTCGTCCAGCTTTATGTAAGGGATATAGAGTCTTCCGTAATTCAACCCAAGAAAGAGTTAAGAGGATTTGAGCGTGTACGCATCGCTGCCGGAGAAACCAAAACTGTAAGTCTCAGGCTTTCGAATAAGGATTTCAACTACTGGAATGAGAATATGGATAATTTCGATATTGAAGTGGGTGAATTTGAAATACAGGTTGGTGCCTCCTCTCGCGACATAAAACTTCAGTCTACCCTCCGTGTAACGGATTAATCCGTATTATTAAGCTATAAATGAAGACTGAGTATGGCGTATCGAGCATTTCTTATCGTTGTTTGTTGTTGTACACTCCTTCTGGGATGTGGACATGAAAAAGGATCCTCTGAACTTGAGGACCTTCTGGCTGAACTTCACTTTGAATATCCTGATCAGGGGTTTGTGAGTGCCTATCCTGCATCAAAATGGGAAGAATCCTTGATTTGCGGGAATGGAACGATGGGTTTACTGGTTCCCGGAGTAATAAATGAAGACAGAATTGTATTAAGCCACGAAAGGTTGTTCCTGCCCAAAACGGCTCCCATCCAGGGCCCGGATCTGGGAAGCAGATTGGAAGAAACACGAGCATATTTGCTGAGCGGAGCATATGATAAAGCTGCCGCAATCTCAGAAGAAGAAAGTTTGAAGGTGGGCATCGAGGATCTTGTGTGGACAAATCCGCATATTCCAGCATGCCAGATCGAGTTTGAATCACTGAACCCTATTGAGCCAACAAGCTATGCCCGATCGGTAAATTACGAAACGGGAGAAGCAAAAGTCGCCTATAAAAGTGAGGATATCATGTTCCACCAGGATGCTTTTGTTTCCAGGGCAGACGGTGTTGCACTGATCAGGTTCAGCAGTCCGGACCATTCCGAACTGAACTATAGATTTTGCCTGAATCAGCTTCCGCTTGCAGCGGACGATCATGAAGAAATTGATGATGATACTGATTTCAAACCAGAATATTATGTCTCAAATACGGACATATCAGCCGGAGAAAGTTTTATGGCCTATACCACCGAATTTAAAAATCAATGGCAAGGCTCCTTAAAATCATATACCGTTGCTGTAAAACTAGTAAATACCGGTGGTACAGTAAGTGTAGATGGAAAGCATGTGTCTGTACAAAATGCTGAAGAGATACTGATGATAGCCAGCATCCAATTATGCTATGACACGATACCTATACCCTATTCAGCTTTGCTTCAGGATATGGACTACATGGAAGGGGATTACGAGGAATTACTGGACAGACACGCTTCTGTTCATGGGGAGATATTTAATCGGTTCAGCTTCAATCTGGGTAAAAATGCTACACAAGGTAAGATCTCATCGGAAGAACTCCTTGCATCATCTTCTTTTGATGATATCAATCCTGACCTGATAGTCCAACTTATACAAGCATGCAGATATAACAGCATAAGCAGTACCGGGGAACTCCCGCCTACACTTCAAGGGATATGGGGTGGCACATGGTTCCCTGCATGGTCGGGAGATTTTACATTGAACGGAAATGTCCCTTCAGCCATAGCTGCGGGCCTAAATACAAATCACCCGGAGATAGTCGAAGCCTACCTGAACCTGATGAGTGATTGGCAGGATGATTTTGAATACAATTCAAGTGAATTATTCGGTAAAGAGGGGATCTTTGTTCCATCACGCGGCAGCGACATGGGGAACTGGTATACCTACAACACCGTTTACCCTATGTTATACTGGTGGGCCGGAGCCCCTTGGGCAAGTCGTTTTTTTTACGACTACTGGCTCTATACCGGTGATATAAATTTTTTGAAAGACAAGGCATTGCCCTTTATGTTAGGCACCTACGATTTCATAAAAGAGATCCTCTTCAAACACAATGATGAATACATTTTCGTACCCTCTTATTCTCCCGAGATAGGACCTTTGGATAAACATCCCATTGCTATCAATGCCACCATGGATGTAGCGGTTGTGAAGCAATTGATGAGGAATCTGTTAGAACTTGCAAAAGAAGGTTATATTGAAAATGCACCGGTTGAGGAATATAAGGATATTCTGGAAAATCTGCCGGATTATGCCATTGACAGTAACGGAGAACTGAAAGAATGGATCTGGGAAGGATTTGAGAACGACAATGCACACCGGCATGCATCGCACCTGTACCCATTATTCGATGGGATAGACCCGGAGTTTATAGAGAATCCTGCCCTGATAGATGCTGCAAAAGCAGCCATTGAGGGCAGATTGCCATACCGTAGATCAGACAATGGGGCTGACATGGCATTCGGACTGGTGCAACTGGGTTCTGCGGCCGCACATCTGAAGGATGTTCTCCATGCTTATGAATGTGTGAAATGGTTATGCTCATCCTATTGGTCGCCTGCTTTTACTTCCTATCATGATCCTGGTAAGATCTTCAATATGGATATCAGCGGAGGATTACCTGCAGTAGTTAGTTATATGCTTGTACAGTCGACGAAAGACAGCATTAAACTACTGCCCACCTTGCCCGCTGATTGGTCCAATGGTGAAGTCAGGGGAGTGCTGGCACGGGGTGGATTTGAGCTTGATATGAAATGGGAGGATAGCACCCCGACAAGTGTCCGGATAATATCACTCTGCGGGAATAGGACCACAGTTGTTTATGACGGTATTTCCAGAGAGATAAATCTGGAAAAAGGGGAAAGCGTGCATCTGGTATTTAATGAATAATCATTA
>JAOZLK010000603.1 GCA_029934875.1 Bacteroidales bacterium
AAAGGGATCAACCTGTTTCATCCCGCCATAGCGGCTTCCCATACCTGCTGCTAAAATCAAAAGTGTTGTTGCCATAATTTAAATCTGTACTTGTTGCTTATCTGCATTTGAAAATCGACGCATAAAAGTAACCATCCTTTGAATAAAAAACTATTTTTATGCTTTCAACACTAAAACTATCGTAATGAACCAAGCAAGCACTAAGAAGAACAGCACCATCATACCATTGATGCTCGTGGGCGTCATGTTTTTCGTGATCGGATTTGGAGTGGGGATCAGTGGATTCCTGATCCCGGCATTGAAATCGGCCTTTGGCCTGACCACCGGTCAGTCCTACCTGGTGACAGCAGCCATCTTCTCGGCTTTTGTAATTTTTGGCCGTCCAACCGGCTGGATCATTAAAAAAATAGGATACAAGCGTTCCATGGTACTGGCCTTCATTATAATGGCCCTGGGTATGTTTCTCTTTGTCCCATCCTCCAATGCAGTTAGTTTTCCCCTCTTCCTCCTTGCGCTTTTTGTGGGAGGGATAGGCAACACCCTCCTTCAGGGTTCGGTCAATCCCTATGTAACCATCCTGGGTCCCCTGGATACAGCTGCTGTAAGAATGAGCCTCATGGGCATTATGAACAAGATGGCCTGGTGGCTGGCCCCGGTATTCCTTGGAATCTTTATCGATCTTAAGGATGTACAGGTGGCTGATATCATTCTACCCTTTTACATTGTAACCGGCATCCTGGTTGTGCTGGCAGTTTTTGTCCACTTTGCACCACTTCCCGAGGTGAAGGCCGAAGGTGAGGATGAAGAAACAGCCGACGCATCATCATATGCTGCAGGTAAAACCAGTATTTTGCAGTTTCCCCACCTGATGCTGGGGGTAGTAGCCCTCTTCCTCTATGTGGGGATTGAGACCCTGCCCATGGCATCAATTATCGACTTTGCCAGGGCCACTTTCGGGGAAGTCGACAACCTGCAATCCTACGCTAAATTTGTAACCATGGGGCTGGTGGCCGGCTATATCTTTGGTGTCATAGCCATTCCCAGGTTTATTTCCCAAACCAGGGCCCTGGTTGCATTTGCTGTACTGGGTATAATCTCCACCCTGCTGCTCATATACCTTCCCCCGAAATTTGCTTTTTATGCGCTTCTACTGGCCAGTTTCTCAAACTCTCTGATGTGGCCGGCCATCTGGCCCCTGGCCATGAAGGACCTGGGAAAGTTCACCAAGGCAGGAGCTTCACTCCTGGTGATGGCCATCGTTGGCGGGGCAGTCATTCCCCTGATTTTTGGTTCAATGGTGGATGCAGTGAAGACCACTGAAGTTGCCCTGGTGGGAGACTATCAGATGGGCTATTGGGTGATGGTGCCCTGTTACCTTTTCATCCTTTATTTTGCCATTGCCGGATATAAAGTCAGAACCAAATAAACCCTATTCATGCGAAATTACATTGGTATTGATATTGGTGGCACCTCCATGGTTGCCGCGAGGTTTTCAGAGAGCGAAATCATCGACCGTACAGAGGTAGCAAGCGGAGCAGACCGATCCGCGGATGAAATTATGGAATCGCTGTTCGGGGCCGTTGAAATGGTGCTCACCAACGATGTAGTGGGTATCGGCATCGGGATGCCCGGCTTTATGGATACCTCCAGTGGAGAGATTCTCCTGATCAACAACATCCCTTCTTTCAACGGTTTTTCAGTTAAGCAAGCTGTGGAAAAACGTTTTGGCCTTCCTGTTTTCCAAAATAACGATGCCAACTGCTTTGCCCTGGGCGAGGCCTGGTTCGGAGCCGGTAAGGGCTACAACAACCTGGTGGGCGTGACCCTTGGGACAGGTCTTGGCGGAGGTATTATCATCAACCGAAAGATCCATACCGGTCTGGTAGGAGGAGCCGGCGAACTGGGCTGCTTCCCCTTCAAAGGTGGAATTGTGGAGGATACCTGCAGCGCCGCTCTTTTTGCAAATAAGTACCATAAGGATGGCGCCGAGCTTTACAGGGCGGCTAAAAATGCTGATCAGGAAGCCATAGGAGCCTTCAATGAGCTTGGAGGAAACATCGGTGAAATGCTGAATGTGGTGATGTACATCCTGGCCCCGGAAGCCTTCGTTATAGGGGGATCGGTGGCCGGTGCATGGGAGTTCCTTGAAAAGCCCATCAGGGCCGAGATTGATAAATTCCCGGTAAAACTAATCAGTGAAAAAACAGTACTGGCAAAAGCCCAGCTTGATAATGCCGGACTTTATGGCGCCGCTGCGCTCTGCATTTCACAAATGGGAAAATAGAACAGCATGATTGTATCACGAATATCATGTGCGAGAGGTGAAAATTCACTCCCGGGAATCGACCTGAAATTTGAGTAAACAAGTACCCGGCACTAATTCTTGATCAGCTTGAGGTATTCTGTGAATCCATCCTCACCGGAGACCCTCATCAGGTAAACTCCCGACTGCAGATAACTCAGGTCTTCGAGGGCTATGTCCTTTGATCCGCTTATTGCATTATAAATGTGCTGATATACCTGCCTGCCATTCAAATCAAACAGGCTCAGCTGATATTCGCCAGACAAGGGTGACGAAAACTGGACCCTCGCATGGGAAAGATCTGATGGATTGGGTACAATTTGCATGAATGCCAAAGGTTCAATAAGCCTCTGCTCTTCGCCGGTAATGACACACTGACCGCCCCATTGCTGATCCATCCAGATGAGCCGCTCTGAGATCCAATTCTGCATAAAATCAATCTCCTCTTCATGGCTTTCAGCTATAAAAAAGTTAGGCCATACATATTGACCCAGAACAGGCCAGCGCTCAAAATTATGGTTAATGGATGAATCGATAACATGTATGCTACTGTCAATGATCTGGAACAAATGATCTTCAGTATACAAGTTCGCCGATAAATTGTCCCATCTGCAAAAAACCTCATTCTGAAACCAGGGATCATTCATTAACCTGCGCCACCAGTACGGAGATATCGTCCTGGTATAAAGCCAATTATACGTTTCCCGGATATCATCTCCATAATCCATGTTCCCATAGGTCAGGTTGTAGTCCCACGGCGGACCGGCATGCAGTTTGCCTCCGTCGCGGTCATTCTCTTTATAAAAAAAGGCTCTGAGCCTGTATTCATCCACATCCTTGTTTAATTCATGAAAGATCAGGTAGTCAACAAAGGATGCTA
>JAOZLK010000604.1 GCA_029934875.1 Bacteroidales bacterium
TGTGGTCAATGCAGATGAGAAAAGGAAAGCCCGTCTTAACTGCATCCACCATTTTCTTTCGAAAATACCATACAAGGAGATTAAACATAAAAAAATCAAACTGCCTCCTGTCAATATGGAAGGTTATGTCAGGCCTCCGATGTCTGAGCAAACCTTTGTCCCCGAGATTTACTAATCCTTAAAGAATAATGTACCCATGAAATCAATTCTTAAAATAACAGCCTTTCTTTCACTTGCTCTCAGCCTTTTTGCCTTCAATGCAGATAATAAAGTAATCTTGTTCAATGGCGAGAATCTTGATAACTGGAACATCTTTGTAAGTACATCCGAGGTCGATCCCGCAGAGCTGTTCTATGTTGAAGATGGTGTTATAAATACCCTCGGCGTACCCCACGGCTACATCCGCACAAAGGAGAGTTACAGCAACTACAAGCTCCATGTGGAATGGCGCTGGACCGTTGAGCCCACCAACAGCGGGGTGCTTCTCCATGTAACTGGAAAAGATATGATCTGGCCGCTTGCCATTGAATGTCAGCTCATGCATGAAAAGGCCGGCGATGTGGTCCTTATCGGCTTAGGTTCCGGAATTACGGTTGAAGGGACCTCCCACCTGATCGAATCAGAGGAGAATAGGTATAAGGTCCTTCCAAAATTTGAAGAAATCAGCGAAAATCCAGTGGGAGAATGGAACAGCTACGACATTACATCCCTCGACGGCAATCTTGAGGTTCTTGTAAACGGAGTACTTCAGCATACGGGTAGCAACATGACCCTCACGGAAGGAAATATCCTTCTTCAATCGGAGGGATCTCCCATGCAGTTCAGAAACGTCTATTTAGAGCTAAGGTAAAAACTCCTTTTGCCTACCAGGCCGACATGGGATTATCAACCTCAATGTCATCCTTGTAATCGGCAACATTGAAACCAGCCTTGTATGAGAAGCGGGTCATCTTCAGAAATTTGTCATAGTCGATCAGCTTCTCCTCATCGGTGATTTTATGGTAATCCCGATGGGTCCCGGTTGAATAGAAAAGTACAGGGATATCCTTCCTTGCAAAATTGATATGGTCACTCCTGTAAAAGTAACGCTCCGGATGAGTTAGATCGTTAAAGTCGTAATTTCCGATCAGATCCATCTCGTCAAGGGTTTTCTTACTAATATCCATCAGAACCTCGCTTTGTAATCCTCCGATGACCTTTACGGTGTCGCCACCGGCAATGGTAAGACCGGATCTGTCGCTCTGCCCATCTTCAGGAGTGCGGGTGCGCCCCACCATATCAAGGTTGATAACAGCTGCAATCTGCTCTTCATTTACCAACGGATGATCGGCGAAATATTTAGACCCGTAAAGCCCGATCTCCTCTGCAGATACCCAGAGGATTCCAATGCTCCTGGCCGGCCGCTTTTTCTCCTTCATGAAGGCCTCTGCAATTTCGATGAGGGCAACTGTGCCTGAAGCGTTATCATCTGCTCCGTTAAATACACCACCTTTCCCGTCGGTCCCCACATGATCGTAATGAGCCACATAAATGACCACCTCATCCTTCAGCTCCGGATCACTACCTTCAATGAGGCCAAAAACGTTTGAAACCACAACATTTTTTACCTCCTTCTTCAAGTCAATCTTTACATTAACGCTATCAAGGGCAAATGAATTCGGGCTGAGCTTGCTGTCAATACCCAACTGCAGATCCTTCAGATTTTTTCCAGAATAAGCAAGCACTTGATCAGCCACACTCCTGTTCACAAAAACAATGTTTGCATTTCCGCTCATTCGGCGTCTGCTGCTCTCTTCTCCCTCAAGGCTCCTCGACCGGCCAAGATAGTTGGCGATCCCAGGCATTTCCTCTTCAATGGAAGCAAATCCCGATTTGGGATCCTGCACGATTAAAACAGCTTTGGGCTGCTGGGCGAAAAGGGTCTGCATTTTATATTGCATGGCCCTCATTCCGGTGTATTTCTTTTCACCGAAGAGGTATTCACTGCCATCCTCATTCTTCGGTGCCCCGTTCATGATCAATACGAATTTATCCGCAAGGTCAATACCTTCCAGGTCATTATAGCTATTCTCCTCATCATTGATTCCGTACCCGGCAAATACTACTTCTCCCTCCAGGCTTATATGTTCATCCTCGAGGGCACTCATCATGTAGAAAGGATCCCTGTTGACCTCTTCTTCTTTCCCGGCCCTTGAAATGGTGATCCCACTGTTAGCCACATCATTTGCTTTCTCAACAATGGTATAGTATTGAAAATAACCCGTCTCAGCATCTGCCTCCTGCAATCCAAGTTGTTCGGCCTGCACAGCCAGGTAACGTGCTGCAATCAGCAGGCCAGGTTCACCGGTATTCCTCCCCTCCAGTTCATCAGATGCAAGAAACTTCATGTGCATCCTGAGGTCATGTTCGTTTATGGATTCAAGTCCCTTCTTTTGCCCGAATAAATTGAGAGCCCCGACTGATAGAAAAAGAGCCAGAACTGAAATAAGTTTGAATTTCATTGAGTATGGGGTCTTAATAATTCGTGATCCTGCCTCGTTAAAAAGAAGGTGGATTTTGCGAATATAGGGATTATATCTTTATTCTTGTGTCGATTAATTTACGCCAAAAACAGAATTATAAAACTGGATATATCAAGAGTATATGATTTCATTTCCCCCGAAACCATTGCGGGAATGGAAAAAGAGACCACGGAAGCGAAAAAAATTCTACACGAAGGAAGGGGAGCCGGGAACGATTACCTGGGATGGCTGAACCTGCCAGGAGAAATCACAGACCAGCAACTGGATGAGATAGAAGAGGCCGCACAAAGCCTGAGAGAAAAGAGTGAAGTCCTGGTTGTGATAGGTATAGGTGGCTCCTATCTGGGATCCAGGGCCGTAAATGATGCCATGGCCGACAATTTTGCCCACCTGAAAAATGATGGAGGCAAGCTCCACTTTGTTGCTGAATGGTGGAAACAACTCTATGGAGAGAGTGAAGGAAAAGAGGGAAAAGGCATCTACCCATCATCAGTTAACAACTCATCGGACCTTCATTCCATGGGACAGTACATCCAGGAAGGTGAGCGTATTCTTTTTGAGACCGTACTCAGCGTGGAAGAAAGCAGTCATGAAGTCCTGGTTCCTGAAGACCAGGCCAACCTTGATACCCTGAATTATCTGAAAGGCAAGAAGGTCG
>JAOZLK010000605.1 GCA_029934875.1 Bacteroidales bacterium
AGAGCGCATCGGCTGCCATATGATTACTATTTATACAGATTGGATTTTTGGTCATCAACTGTGCTGTAGTGAGCTGCCCGAGATCATTCCCAGCCATCATGACAATTCGACGGATATCACCATCGGTTACAATACCAAGCACTGAGTCATCATCGGCGATTACAAGGACCGCCCCCTTATTCTTTTCATTCAACTCCTCAACTGCCTTGATAGCCGTATCGCCGGGAGAAATCACAGGGATTTCCTTACCGACCAGCATCACCTCCGACACTTTAACTTTCAATCGTTCTCCTAAGCTTCCTCCCGGATGATTCTGACGAAAATCTTCCGCCTGAAATTTCTTCCGGTTCAGCAAAACCACGGCCAGGGCATCTCCCAGTGCCAGCGTTGCTGTGGTACTTGCGGTAGGTGCGAGTCCCAGGGGACAAGCCTCTTTGGGCACTTTTATATCCAGAACGATATCTGCCGATCGGGCAAGAAAAGAGTGGCGGTCTCCCGTCATGGCAATGATTGCATTGCCTCTTTTTTTTAAGCTGACAAGTAATCCATTCAGCTCATTGGTTTCCCCTGAGTAGGAAATAGCAAGAACCACATCACTCGCCATTACCATACCAAGATCTCCATGCATTGCCTCTACCGGGTGGAGAAAAAAAGAAGGGGTCCCCGTACTGTTCAATGTAGCCGAAATTTTCTGACCGACAAGACCCGACTTTCCAATGCCGGTAATCACCAGTCTGCCATTACTGGCCTGGACAGACTCAACAGCCTGCACAAATTCATCACCAAGCCTGGCACGAACTGCTGCCAGCCCCTGCTCTTCAATTAAAAGGACTTCCTTTGCTGCTTTAATAGACATAAATAAATTCCTGCGGTTTTAGTATCTTACTCCAGAAATACCGCAATAAAAAACAACAGATAAGCGAAGACTTCGGATAAGCACCCTTAAAAACCAGGGCATAAACTCCGACTTCGAACTGAGGCATATATTTTGAAGTTATGCGGTTGGAAATACCACCAAGGTACTTATACCTCCTTGTGGGGTGTTAGTATTAAACACAGTAAACTATGGGTAAATAAATGACGAAATTAAGTGTTAATCTGAATAAAATAGCATTATTAAGAAACGCACGAGGCCGAGACTTTCCAAATGTAGTAAATTTTGCTGAAAAATTTATAACCCTGGGCGTTCAAGGAATAACTGTTCACCCCAGACAAGATGAGCGTCATACAACTGTTAAAGATACAATTGAATTGGGTGAGCTGCTTTCTGAAAACAATAATGTAGAGTTCAATATAGAAGGATACCCTTCAGAAGATTTTTTACGCTTGGTAGAGTCAACTAAACCAACACAATGTACACTCGTTCCTGACAGCCCCGATCAACTAACTTCTGATCACGGGTGGGACCTTTTAAAACACGAGAAATTTGTGAAAGAAACGTGTTCCCGATTGTCACATGCTGGAATAAGAACGTCTATTTTTCTAGATCCTGAGATTGAACAAGTGAACCTTGCCCCAAAAACAGGTACTGATAGGATTGAATTGTATACCGAAGCATATGCTGCTTCTTACGGAACACCAAAAAATGAAATAATATTTGAGAAATATAAGAAAGTATCACTTGAATCTCAAAAACTTGGTTTAGGTGTAAATGCCGGTCACGATCTGGATTTATTGAATTTATCAAATTTTTTAACAATTCAAAATATTCTGGAGGTCTCTATAGGACACGTTCTTACAATTGAGTGTATTGAACAGGGAATGGAGTCTGTTATCAAACAATATCTGGATATTTGTAATGATCGTCAACTGAAATAAAAAATTGATTGAAGATTACACCCGACATCACTTTTTCTCTGACCGGAATGAAGCAATCAAATAGTTGTCTGATGTGTAAGTTTTCCTGTCTTTTTAATTTCTGAAGACCAACCCGTTTTAATTTATTGGTTTCCTGTCTGTTCTCCTTTTCTCCTTGACTGAAAGAATTATTTGAGCTATCTAACAGACCTACACTATGGTGTTCAATACAACCCCATACAACATGTAGTATAGCCGGAGTGGTGAAACTGGTAGACGCACTGGACTCAAAATCCAGCGGGGGCAACTCCATGTCGGTTCGATTCCGACCTCCGGCACCATTTGTTCGTTCCAAGAAGTCCAGCAAAGATCGACAAAGCCCCATCCTGAAAAGGTTTGGGGCTTTTTTGTTGCCTTTTTTGTTCATTCTAGTCCAAAGCTGTCCAAAGAAATCCATTGTCAAAAGGGTGTACTAAAGGGTATATTTGAAATCATGATCGAACTGTGATGGAAAATACACCCCCGTCTGGAGGATGATATGCCTAAACTCACCGCTCTCGATGTACGTAACGCCAAAGGTCCTTGTCGTTTGTCCGATGGAGGAGGGCTGTTCTATGAAATTACATCCACTAAAGTTAAGCGTTGGCTGTATAGGTTTAAGATCGATGGAAAGAACGGAATGTTTATAATTGGCCGTTATCCTCAATTATCCCTCAAGGAGGCCCGGGTAGATCACCAGGAAGCAAAGTCTTTTGTTAAGCAGGGCATCAAACCAGCTAAGGTAAGGCGAAAGCAAAAGCAAGATAACATTTCAGAAGAAAATAAAAAAAAGGATGTTAGAGCGAAGTCCTTCCAATATATCGCTTTAGAATGGATTGAGCAGCAACGTGAGGCGTGGAGCCCTGCCCACACCCAAGCCGTTTTAGATACTTTGCAGAAAAACACCTTTGAAAGCATTGGCGCTAAAGCGGTGGACACAATTGCTCCTCCTGATGTGCTCAAAATCCTGCGAAAGATAGAGCATCGAGGTTCATTAGAAATAGCTCGAAAGGTATTGCAACGTATGAATGCCGTTTTCCGATATGCTATTCAAACGGGCCGGGCAACCTATAACCCTGCCGCTGACATGCAGGGTGTATTGAAAACCAAGACTGTTGAGCATATGCCAGCCGTCTATGATAAGGACCTGTCACAACTCCTTAAGGATATTACTTCAAACCCCAAGCTCCATACCACCACCAAATTAGCACTTCAATTCACTGCGCTTACAGCTTGCCGATCTGGAGAGGTTCGTAATGCCAGGTGGTCTGAAATTCACCAGGATGTAGATGAGTGGCATATTCCTGCAGAACGTATGAAGATGCGGCGGCCCCATATAGTGC
>JAOZLK010000606.1 GCA_029934875.1 Bacteroidales bacterium
TCAGGATGGTGAGACAGGATTGAAAAGAGCCGTTGAGGAACAACCAGACCTTATCCTCCTTGATCTCATGCTGCCTGGTATAAATGGTTATGAGGTCTGTAAGAAACTGAAAGAATCAAAACCTGAAATACCAATTGTAATGTTAACTGCCAAAAGCCAGGAATCTGATATCATTACCGGCCTGGACCTTGGAGCGGATGACTATATAACAAAGCCATTCAGTATTCTTGAATTACTGGCACGGATCAATGCCATGTTGCGGCGATCTGGTACCAATTCAACTATACCGGATCCATTTCAGTTCAGAAATATTGAGATCAATTTCCGAAAGTATGAGGCTTTTAAAGATGGGAAAACGCTCAAAATGTCGCCGCGAGAATATGAAATACTCCATTACCTTCTTGAGAGAAAAGGTGAGGTAGTTACACGTGACGACCTCCTGAATCAGGTCTGGGGATATGAATCTTTTCCATACACCCGAACCATTGATGCACATATAGCCACCTTGAGAAAGAAGATTGAAGAGAGGCCTGAGGAGCCTGAAATGATCATCACCATTCATGGCAAAGGTTACAAATTCCTTTGAAAATCCGCAGAGTGGTTTTTACGTTCTTTTACAATTCATTCACAACTATTCACTTTATAGAATTTACCTTTCTGAAACGGATTACTCACTTTAAAACAGCAGTTACCATGATCAGGAAAATAGAAATCGCATCGGCCATTCTACTCAGTATGTTAATGAGTTGCAATCAGGCTAATTCTCAAACAGCCGAGGAACTGCTGCCTGAAGCCATCCAGCTGGAGGAGGTAAAAGGTGAACTTGAAGAGGCCATTAAGCTCTACAAATCCATAGTCGAGGAGTATCCCGATAACAGGCCAATTGCAGCCCAGGCATATATCCATATGGGCAGGTGTTACGAGAAACTTGGCAAGCAAGACGCGCAGAAGGCCTACAATATGGTCATCCTCGATTATGCCGATCAGGAAGAGATGGTCAAAGAAGCAAAGGCCAGGCTTGCAATCCTCTATCCAACTGTACTGACAGAAGTGAGAAAGGAAATGACCGTGCGCAAAGTCTGGGAAGGACCAGAGGCAGATTTTATGGGGGAACCTTCCCCTGATGGTAAATACATTTCATATGTGGATTGGGACTCCGGGAACCTAGCTATTTATGACGTAGTTACCGGGAAGAAGCGTAAGCTAACCAGCAAGGGCACCTGGGATGATCCTATCCAATTTGCAGAGTTCTCAAGCTGGTCTCCCGATGGAAAATTTCTGGTATACGACTGGTATGACGACGCAAATCCCTCATGGATCGACCTGTATATTGTAGGATTGGATGGTTCGGAACCCCGAAAACTCTGGAGCAATGCAGAAATGGAATGGGCCATTGTCTATGACTGGTCTCCCAATGGAAAACAGATCCTGGCCTGCCTTGCCAGGAAGGACAAGGTCAACACCATAGCCCTTATTTCTGTAGCTGATGGCACAGTCCAAACCCTTAAAGAATTTAAGGGCCAGGGATGGTTGGTCTGGCCGCAAGAGATGAGATTTTCACCAGATGGAAAGTATATAGCTTATGACATCAGGCAGGAGAAAAACTCTTCACAACGTGATATATATTTGATATCAACCAATGGAAGTGTTGAAACCTGTGTGGTAAATCATTCTTTAAATGATATATTTCTGGGCTGGATGCCTGAGAGTGAGGAGATATTTTTTGCCAGTGACCGCAATGGAACCATGGGTGGGTGGTCCATACAGGTAGAGAATGGAATTCCTCAGGGGGAACCGGCTATGATTAAACCTGAGCTAGGCTCCATTCAACCCATGGGATTTACCCGGGATGCTTCCTACTACTATGGCATCATACGCATGTCGAATAATGTGGAGGTCATTGAACTCGATCCGGAAACCGGCGAGATCATTACCCATCTTGATAAAGCCATACAACATTTTGAAGGAAACAACCAGACACCGTCCTACTCGCGTGATGGTAAATCCATGGCCTTTGTCAGGCGGTATCCCTGGAACCCTGGTGTAGGCTTCACATATGGAGGGAATATCCTCTGTATCAAATCCCTTGAAACAGGAAGGGAGCAAGAATTTCGCCCGGCACTTAATCGCTTTGGATGGCCCGTCTGGTCTCCAGATGGAAGCTCTGTTCTTGTGGTAAACTGGGATGCAGATGACCAGATGAGCTACGAGAGAATTGATGTACAAACAGGCCTGGCTACAACGCTTGTACCTGCCAGGGAGGATTTTTCGCTTTTCGGAGGTCATCATTGGTCTCTGGATGGCAAAACCATCTACTATGGACTCAGGGACCTGACAGCGAAAACCCGGGATATTGTATCAAAGGAGTTGGAGAGCGGCAGGGAAAAGACCATCTTTCAATCAAAAGATGGTTTTGACCTATCGCTATCACCGGATGGAAAATGGCTGGCTCTCTGTTTTTCAGGTTATGGAGGAAAAGCCCATGTAGACATCATTCCCATTTCAGGCGGGGAATCCCGCGAACTGATCTCATTTGATAAAAAAACCACGCTTGCCTGGAATAGTTCTCTTACCTGGACCGTAGATGGGAAATACATCCTTTTTGCAATCAAAGATCCGGATTCCAAGATCCATCAAGATGAATTATACAGGATACCGGTAGATGGAGGAGAACTGAAAAAACTTGGAGTGAAAGCAAATGGGGGATTTGAAAACTTGAATGCCCATCCCAACGGTCGGAATTTTACCTACTCTTCAAGAAGTGAGCGTACAACCAAGATATGGGTAATGGAAAACTTTCTTCCCCAAGCCATAGCTAAATAGTCCCGGCGTACCTCTAACCCACAATATACAATCCAAAACCCCTGCTCCGGGTCTTAAAAGACTTCCGAAACAGGGGTTTAAAAATTATAGTAAATATGTGTCTGACCATCAAAGTCAGCTCCAGGATGCTACTTTATTAATTCCACGCTCCTTTTCACAAAGGCAGCAAGGTCCTCTCCTTTTAACTGGTTGTTGGCCAGAAGTGCCAGGTCGATGAGTTGCTTTACCAGCTTCTGACCCGAACCGTACTTTTTAAGCATCTCAACACGCTTATTCTCCAGCTCACCCAGCTTCTTATTTACATCTTCCATCTGGTCTTTCTCACTTTGAGGAATCTCCTCCTCCTTCTTACCCT
>JAOZLK010000607.1 GCA_029934875.1 Bacteroidales bacterium
GAGCTAATCGACAGCTATTTCAATAAAAAAGAATGAATGCACTGGTAGTGGTGGCCGCAGGTTCAGGCAGGCGAATGGGGGGCCCGGTGCCGAAACAGTATCTCGACCTCCAGGGCAAAGCAGTAATTATTCATACCCTGGAGCAGTTTTATCGCTATGACCCGAAGATCAAAATTGTCGTGGTACTGGCTAAATCTCATCTAAAGTTTTGGAATAAAACCTCCTCCTCCTCTGAGGCAGCCCTGGGGTGCGAGGTGGTTACAGGAGGAGAGAACAGGTACGATTCGGTGAGAAATGGTTTGCAGCTGATTCCCAATGGATGTATCGTTGGCATTCACGATGCTGTCAGGCCCCTGGTGAGCCAGGAAACCATAGGACGGTGTTACAGGGCGGCGCATGAATCGGGAAGCGGAATTCCTGTGCTTGAGATGGAAGATTCGGTTCGAATGATCACGGCCAGGGGTTCTGAGAACCTGGAACGTGAAAGGCTGCGAAGGGTTCAAACCCCGCAGGTGTTTAAATCTGAGCTGATCAGGTCGGCCTATGATCAGGCTTTCGCCCAAACAGTTACTGATGATGCCTCGGTCTATGAGGCCATGCATGGTGAGCTTACCCTGGTAGCAGGTAATCCCGAGAATATTAAGATTACAAAGGCCTCCGACCTGGACCTGGCTTCTCTGATCATCTGATTATTTTCTTACCTTGCAAACCTGTGTTTACGCCTATGATACGGGTTTTTTCAATCATGGCTTTCGGAGTAATTTTGATCCTGGCACCTGAAATATACGCCCAGGAACAACTGCTAATGTCCGAGGATCGTCTTGTAGTCGTGGGATTTGAAGTTTCGGGAAACAAGGTCACCAAGGAGCGTATTATCACCAGGGAGATGGTTGTTAACCTGGGTGATACAATCCTTAAGATGGAACTGATCCCAAGCCTGCAACGCAGCAGGGATAATCTCCTGAATACCTCTCTCTTCAATTTTGTCACCCTTGATGTTCAGCATCTTCCGGGAAACAAGATCATTGTGGAGATACATGTAACCGAGCGCTGGTATATCTGGCCGGTTCCCATTCTCGACTACGCGGAAAGGAATTTCAGTGAATTTATCAAGAACCCGGAGTGGGACAGGCTGATTTATGGTGCCTTGCTGAAATGGGGCAATTTCAGGGGTGTGAACGACCTGCTCACGGCAAAGGTGAAGCTGGGTTATATCAACGAATATGGACTTGGGTACGATCTTCCCAATCTGGGAAAAAAACAGCAGCACGGAATCTCTTCCGCATTCTCTATTAATCACCAGAATGAAGTGAATGTGACTACGGTTAACAACTATCCTGTTTACATTCAGGGACCTGAGAATCCGGCCCAGATTCGTGGCAATGCATATTTCAGATATATGTTCCGACCGAAGCATTATTCTCTCCACAACCTCAGGATTGATTATAACCATTTTACCATCTCTGATTTGATTGCAGAAATCAACCCAAACTATTTGGGTGGGGGCATGACCAGTACTAATTTTTACACCTTGCTATATGTATTCAGATATGATTTTCGTGATTCAAAGGTTTACCCCCTGGAGGGATTTTATGTAAGGCTGAATGCCAAGCAGACCGGCCTGGGGATTGTCTCATCTTTTCCCTACTCATTTCTGAGAGTGACAGGCGTGTTAATGTACCACCAGAAACTGGCCAACAGGCTCTACTTCTATAATACCTACAAGGGCCAGCTTACAGCAGAGAAAAAACTTCCTCACATATTTAATCAAGGCCTGGGATACGACGAATGGCTGAGTGCATATGAGCCCTATGTGATCAATGGCTCGGATTTTTTCATCACGAAATTCAACCTCAAGGTGCAATTAATTAAGCCCAGGACCAGCACCCTGCCCCTGATTAAAATGAAGCAGTTTAATAAAATCCATTATGCCCTGTATATGAATGCATTTGCCGATATGGGTTACGTGAATAATGAGTTTCCCGGGCCCACCAATACCATGGTAAATATGCTGCAGTTTTCTGCAGGGGTCGGGCTTGACCTGGTGACCTATTATGATCAGGTTATACGGGTCGATTTTGCTATAAACCGCTATGGAGAATATGGTTTTTTCTTCCACCTGAATACTCCCTTCCACGGGTGGTAAACCGGAATATTGTTAATGTGGAGGGGGATCCTGCCAGTCTCCCTCTTGCTTCATAAGGTTGAGCAGGGCGGACAGCGCTTTCTCTTCGGGAAGGTCTTTCACAACAGGGGTTTTCCCTTTATAGATGGAAACCCTGCCTCGTCCGGCTCCCACATAGCCATAGTCGGCATCAGCCATTTCTCCGGGTCCGTTTACAATGCAGCCCATGACCCCGATCTTAAGCGGCTTCAGATGTGAAGTGGCTTCCCGAATCTCCTTTAATCGTGAGACTATGTCGAAATGGGTTCTTCCGCAGGAGGGACAGGCGATGTACTCGGTTTTCGTGATCCTTGCCCCGGCCGCCTGGAAGATGGTCAGAAGGGTATCATTGATCCATGTATCGGAGTGATGAGGATTTTCAACCATGACCGCGTCAATGATGCCATCGACCAGCACAGCACCGATTTCCCCTGCCAGCTTCATGGCGAAGAGCTCGGGATCACGCTCGTCCGAAATGCCTTTATAGAGGATGGGGGCACTGTGGTTTTCAGTACAAAAATCATTAAGCCCAGAAATTAGATGGTCCATGCTTGCGGCTCCATGCTCCAGGAGCAGATACCCCCCATCCTTTTCAAGCGCCTGCTTATTCCTTCTCCACATTTCCATGGAGATTCCCTGTGTGGCAAGTTGTTCCGGTCGCAGATCCTCCTCCGGAAGGGGAGGCTGGCTGCTGACGATTTTTACCCTTGTTCCACCTCCCATACTGAGGAAGGGCCTGGATGTTCGGCGTTTATATGAGAAAGGATCCCAGGCTGATTCAAAAGGAGGAATATTATTTGGATGACCTGGTTTCGGAAAGAGCTCCACAATGCTCCTGGCGATGGGAAGCTCCTCCTCAGGGGGGGCCGTGAGTGAAACGCGGATGGTGTCGCCCAGCCCTTCCAATAAGAGAGGAGCCATGCCAACAAGCGATTTAATAATTCCTTCCGGGCCATCACCAGCCTCGGTTACACCCAGATGCAGGGGATCATCCATTTGCTCATCCATCATGG
>JAOZLK010000097.1 GCA_029934875.1 Bacteroidales bacterium
TAGCCTGTATCGAAACTCCTCTTTCAGGTAAATATCCTCTCCTGTAAGAATGGGTGTTGTGCATGAGTTTTTCAGTCGCACATACTGATCTGTATAAAACCAGGGTACCATGTCCTCCAGCCAGGCAAGGTTATACTTATCTACCCTCCGGGCAAGTTTAATACCATCTTCAATCCCGAAGTGTCCATAGTGGTCAGTGGCAAGTGGAATTTCCCAGCCAACGATATCACGTACACCGGCTACATATTCATCAAAAATATCCAAACCTTTCTCAGTGAGCCGTATACCTGTAAAGGGATGCTCCAGATTCTTGGATCTATTCATATCAAGCCCTCCTGAATTCTTTGGATTACCTCCCCACTGTTTGAACGGGTCAATCTCTCCTTTGGGCCAGGTCACCGTATCTTTGATGCCACTCAGCAGCGTTACGGGCAAGTCCATTTTTAAGAAGGTAAACCCACGTTCTACCCGTTCCTTCAATCGCCTTCCCTGTTCACCTGGCTCTTTGGAGAATGGAGTATCGGAGTAAACGCGGATCTTGTCCCTGAATTTTCCTCCCAGCATCTGCCAGCAGGGAACTTCCCATGCTTTTCCGGCAAGATCCCAGCATGCCATCTCCACTGCACAAACACCACCGGCCTGACGGGCATGATAACCGAATTGCTTGATCTCCCGGAATATTTTATCCACGTTGCATGGATTCATCCCCATAATGCGGCTCTTGAGCATTAAGGCATAGGTCTTACTTCCACCATCACGTACCTCACCATAGCCGGATATTCCCTGGTTGGTGTCAATCCGGATGATGTATCGCCCACGGACCCTTACAGTACGCATATCTGTGATCTTCAGATCCGAAGGTTGAGAATATGTGTTCACATTATTGGGAATTGCTTCAAGATCTCTAACGGTCAGGAAGCCTCCCAGTCCAACTGCGGCAGTTGCGGCAGTAGATCTCCGAAAAAACTGTCGTCTTGATACCTTTGATTTCATAGCATTGAAGTTTTAATAGAAAGATCTAATTATTTAGGTGTTAGACTCGTGCTCTACTCCTTTCAGTGAAGTAGTTTTTGGGGGTGAGAACATTAGAAATAAAAATAAACCATTTCTTACACATAGTAATTGTACGAGGACAACTTTAAATTTCCCCAGCGTATGAATTATGTTTCTATGCGTATCATTTTCACAGGATAAAGCTCAATTTTTAAGCTCCTAGAAAATGAACTGAAAATATTTCAAGGATGTAATACCAGATAAGATCGTAAATGGAATTGAACTTACAGAAGAAGAGAAACCTCCTGTAGGCTGCAGGGATTGGCTTACTCTACTCCCACCTCCTCTTTCCATTGAAGAAACATTGACTCCAGGGTACTGACCTTTTTAGTGTGAATACGGGCAAGGTTTTTCGTTTCACTGGGATCATTTGTCAAATTGTACAGGTCCCACTCCTGATCAAGTCCATCACGAACCAGCTTCCAGTCACCATCACGCACTGCCTGCCCGTCTTTCCATTCCCAGAAGAGGGGCTGCCTGCGCTTCCTTTCTTTTCCCAGTAAGGTGGGTAGGAGGCTCTGGCCCTGCATGGGGGTAATCTCCTCTCCATTAAATTCCCCGGGATACTCAGCACCTGAAACATCCACAAACGTGGCCATGATATCAATGAAATGTCCGGGAAAACGACTGAAAGAACCTTTTTGAATTTTGGAGGGCCAGGCTGCAATGAGTGGCGTATTGATGCCTCCTTCATAGCTGTAGTTCTTATAATATCTGAAGGGTGTGTTTGAAACATTGGCCCACTGGGGGCCCAGTGAGGTCCACCGGGTCATACTCCCGATCTCCCCATAGTCATCAGGAATATTTACCATTTCCGCCGAGGCGCCATTATCAGATACCAGCATGATCAGAACATCGTCAACCCTGCCTGTTTCCACCAGCTTGTCTACCAGTCTGCCGATATTCTGGTCCAGGCGGTCGATCATGGCTGCATAAACCTCCATCTTTTTGACCTCAACGCTACGGACTTCCTCCGGGAGGCTTTTCCAGGCACCATGAGTGGCAACAGAAAGCTTGTATGTGGAGTCAATCAATCCCATCTCAAGCTGCCTGGCATAGCGCTGCTGGCGGATGGCATCATATCCTTCGTCGTACTTCCCCTTGTACCTGGCAATATCCTCGGGCCATGCCATCAGGGGATCGTGCGGTGCTGTATAGGCCATGTACAGGAATAGGGGGCGATCATCATCCTTGTAGTCTTCAAGCCACTCCATGGCAATCTTTGTGAAATAATCCGTGGTATAGAAATCCTTCGCTTCGGGCGTATAGGGAACATACATCGCACTATCAATACACCAGGCCCTCCTGGTCTTGATACCCTTTTTCTCTTTGCGTGCAGGAGCACCCTCTCCCTCTCGTTGATCACCTGGATTAAAATGGTTGCAGGCCCCGTCTTTCAATCCATAATAATGGTCAAATCCCCTGGTAAAGGGATTCTCAAGTCCATGATGCTTTCCCGACCAAAGGGTAATATACCCTGCTTCGCGCAATACTTCACCCAGGGTAACAGCCCTAACCAGGGGCTGGTTGAAGGAGCGGTCGTAGCCATTTTGCTGTGCATAAACACCTGTCAACAAACAGGCCCTGGAAGGAAAGCATTTGGAGGTGTTGTGAAACTGGGTGAAGCGCATTCCATTTTCGGCCAGGCGGTCGATGTGAGGGGTTCTGATTTCGCTTCCGTAACAACCCAGATCAGACCATCCCATATCGTCCACACTGATGAGGATAATATTTGGTGGATGCGGATCTGTTCCACACCCTGTAAGTGTGATTAATAAGAGAAAAACGGGAATGAAGTTTCGCATCATCACAATACGCAAATTACGAAATTTTTTACCTCTTAATAAATTTGGCTCCTGTCTTTCCATCCAAAGAGATGAGATAAATGCCCGGACTCAGGGAACTGACATCAATGGTGCCTTTCCCGGAGAATTGCCATTGCTCGAGGCACTGACCAAATACATTGTACAAATTAAGATCATGCTCCGCTTCATCATCCATGCGAATATTCAAAAAATCGGCTGCGGGATTTGGATAAAGGCTGAGCTCCGGAATCCGGCTTATCACCGGAGAACTGGCAATAAGTGAACCGTTCCGGGCAGCAAAGGTGGGATCCATGAAATCAAATACCCCGGTTCCATTTGGATACCTGCCCCATGTAATATCTGTATCCTGGGTAGCAAAGGAGACCTGATCCACCATCTCTGCAGAAGCGTTTGAAAGAATCAACTCTTCACCCGATGCTGAAAGCTTAAAATTGGCGTGCAAACCCTGCTGCAGGGTATCCTTATCTGCCCATACCACCAGGTAGGATGCTGCCGCCAGGGTGATATCGGGAAATTGCCATTTGGTAGGGCTTGCCAGCTTGTCGGACAGGAAATAGCCATTTAAGGAAATATCCCTATCTGAATTGTTATATAATTCGATCCAATCGTCAAATTCACCATCCTGATCTGCTACAGCCATACCGTTGGAAGCCATAAATTCATTGATAACAATATCGCCTGAGGTGGTCAGGGTATGGAACTCATATTCAGCTCTTGCCGGGGAAAAGCTACCTGCTTCTTCGTTTTCAGCATAAATGTAATATTCCAGATTTGTACCCATTTGCAAGCTCACACCCCAGGTTCCATCTCCGCTGCCTCCATCATTGTGGGCACCGTCATCAAACATGTCAATTTTTTCGAACCTGGCTCCTATTTCACTTCGATAAGCCAGGAAGGCAGCTTCCGCATTTGATATATCAGCAGAAATGGTGATTTCAGAATTGGGCATAAGCTCGACCGGAAGATGTTTAATATTGGAAATTGTGGGTTGGGTATATTGAAAATATACAGTATTATTCAGGTAGCTCGACCGGGCATCCATGAGCTCGCTAATCCCAACCGATTGAATTACAGTAGAATTCAAATTGCTTGTGCTTTCAGTGAAGGTGAAAAATTTATTGGGATCAGCCTGAAGCGCTTCGTCGATGTAGTCCTGCAATACACCCGCACGCTCCATGTACCAACCATTTGCGATATTCTCTTCCATCAGGGTCTTCATATGTGCCATGTACATCTTTTTCCACCTGCTGTTCTGCCAGACCTTGTAAAGTATGGGAGTACTCAGGGTGTTGTTAGTATAAGGATCCAGCTGCTGCATCGCGGCCAGGCTGAGCTGGGTACCACCTAACCTCTGAAAGACTCCAAAACACTCGTTCAGATCCCACTTGATATAGTTGAAGCGATTGGAAGGATCATAATACAGGTAAAAATTGTGGGGCATGCTGATGGGGGCATCCAGATTCACAAGGGCGATATCATACGCCATTGCCCACAGATGCCGGTCCACGTTATACATGCCTTCCATTTCGTTTGGATCATTGTTAAACAAATCCAGAAATTCGACAAGGGTACTCATGTGCTCACCCGACTTCGAATCATAATAATAAGGATAG
Source organism: Bacteroidales bacterium (assembly GCA_029934875.1). Lineage (GTDB taxonomy): Bacteria > Bacteroidota > Bacteroidia > Bacteroidales. Next base: position 4,493 of record JAOZLK010000097.1, read on the forward strand.
CACTGCGTGGAATCAGTGCCCATGTATTCCCATGAGCTAAAGGAGCAGCCGCCTGGAGCGGGTCCATCTCCGGCACCTTCAAAGAAAGGACGATCCTCGCTGTAATAGTGTTCAGCTGTGAATACATCATTGATGGCCTGGACATTGGTGTAAAGACCTATAAGGCTTCCGTTAATTGTTACATTGGCATACCCGGCCCTTGCTGCAGGCATGTACTTCCTGGCAATATCCAGCGCCAGCACCTCCCTCACAAAACTGGGATCTTTGAACCCGTTGGACAATTTCAGGGTGTAATATCCCTGGTAATCCTGATCCTTCAGATAATTCAATTTGATGTTCAGAGGATTTTTAAGCTGGTTCGGTCTGTATGATGAGTTTCCCTTGTAACGCACTCCCACACTGTCAAATTCTACTCCATTAATGCTTACATCGGCAAGGATCCGCTCATCACTGTCAGCATCCATATACCCATCCAGAATTGCATCCCAATCGGCATCATAAAAATCTATTTTCAGTTCAGAGATCTGCTGCGGATCATATAGATCCTGGGCATATAGCCTTGATGAGATATTTGCACAAAAAAACAGGACTAAGAGGGTGTAAGGAATAATATGCTTCATATTTTAATAATCTTTATGGTTCTGCAAGCATCATTGGTGAACAGGATCAGGGAATAGAGCTCCTTGAGTGTGGGAACCCTCCAATCTTCTTTTCCGCCAAGGGTCATGGTATCTGCTTTTGAAAAAGCATCAGCATAGCTTATTTTCACTCCCATATCCTTCTCCCATGTAAGCCCGCTTATATTGTCCGTAATTGTTCCATCACCATGATCTGTATAGGATGGCTGATTTCCATAATAAGTTGCATCCTGACCGTAAAAAGGATCTCCTTCCCGGGGTTCAGAAATCAGCTGACTTTCATTGGTGAAATCGGACACTTTTGTATCCACCACCTGGTAAGAAAGGTTCTGTGAATAGCCTTTGTCATGGATTAAAAGTATCGCAAGAAACAGGTAAAGAGCCTTCAGGTAAGGATTGTCATAAAGCATATATCAAGGGTATTGTTAATACTCAGGAACAACAATAACCTTAGACCCCACCATCGAAGAAAGGTTTAAGCACTTTTTTAGAATTTTTTACTCCGGTAAAGCGCCTCCATGAAATAATAGTCGGCATAGTTAATGGGCACATCAATTTCGGAGCCATCTGGCATATTGCCCACCGAGTGATCCAGGATGAAACCAAAATTCTCCCCCTTCATTGAGCGGTACAGCGACCAGGTATTCATCAGGATACGATCTGCTGCCAGTTTATAGCTTTCGCCCTCATCGGAAAATGTACTCAATTCATAAAGGGCCGATGTAATAATGGCAGCTGCAGAAACATCCCTGGGTACTTCAGGTATCCCGGGATCATTAAAATCCCAGTAAGGAATTCCATCTTCGGGCAAAGCAGGATTATTCAGCAGGAAGTCTGCAATATGTTCAGCCTGCTCGAGAAAACGCTGATCCTTCGTAAAGCGATAGGTCATAGTATATCCGTACAGACCCCAGGCCTGTCCACGGGCCCAGGATGACTCATCGGCATAACCCTGGTGGGTGTTCTTTTGCCTTACTTCACCGGTGATGGTATCATAGTCCACCACATGCACTGTGCTGTAATCGTCCCTGAACTGGTGCTTTATGGTGGTCAGGGCATGACTGATGGCAATATCCTTATAAACCGGATTGCCTGTCTGCTCCGAAGCCCAGAAAAGTAGTTCGAGGTTCATCATGTTGTCGATGATCACCGGGCACTGCCAGACCTGCTCATCAAAATTCCAGGAGCGAATACAGCCCACCTCTTCATAATAGCGGGCAATTAGTGTTTTTGCTGATTGAACAAGAATTGGAATGTAAGCCTCATTTTTTGTAAGTCTGAGCGCATTTCCATAGCTGCAGTACATTCTGAATCCCACGTCATGGTTACTGCCATTGTACTGTTCCTTCTCAAGCATCTCTGTATAGGTGATGGCCTTTTTTTTCCAGGACTCATCCCCGCTCATCTCGTACATATACCATAGCGTTCCTGAGTAAAAGCCGCTGGTCCAGTCACCACCCGGCACCACCCTCAGGGATCCATCCTCATTGATGGTCCTGGGACAGACCAGTTCGCTTCCATCCGCTTCAGTAATAATTTTTTCTGTATTCTGATGAAGCAGCTGAAGCTGTTGCCCCACGGCCTCCAGATCAACTTCTCCTGGCTCGCTGACGGAGTTTGTACAAGATGTAAAGGCCAGCATAACGGAAACCACAAGTAAGACACTCAATTGTTTCATAGGGTAGGTTTATTAAATATTTATCGATAGCGATTTCCCAACAGACCTGATGTAATCGGCTGCCAGCTTATACTCATCGGCCGTTTCCAGGTGCTCCATCATCAGGGGGACATCATTCAATTTTGCCAGCTCCCGAAGATATATGCTATAGTTCAAAGTACCAAGACCTGCTCTAAGCTCATCCAGCTGAGGAATGTAATTATCCTCCCTGAGGGTAATGTCCTTGGCATGGCAACTCCTGATATGAGGACCCAGTTTTGCAAACATATCTTTTATCAGCTCACCATTGCTGAAATAGTCGCGGGGAGAGGTGATCATGTTGACCGGATCGAGATGGACTCCAAACTGTTTTCGGTCAATGGCGCTGAGAAGCCTCAGGTAGGAATCGGCCGAGTCAGGAAAGGCCCAGGGCATGGCTTCCAGGGCAAAAAAAGTCCGGGTCGGTTTCACTGCATCGATTATCTTTCGGGTAATCTCCACTACCTGGTCGAAGGTCTCATCGCTGAGGTTATCCTTATGAGGTCCGGCCCAGTACTCAATATTCTTCGAACCACTGATATTCACACAGCACCTGGCTCCCAGGAGATCAGCCAATTCCAATCCTTTGACGCATTTCTCCATAGCGGCCTCGGCCTGGCTCTGATCAGGGGATAGAGGATTACTCCAGGCTCCCACCTCTGCGATAACAATGTCATTTTTGGCTGCCGCCTTCCTGTATGCAGCGATCACCTGTTCATCCTCGCCAGGTTTAACAGGACTATTCACTGCACGGTAGCCTGATTTCTTTAGAAAAGCCACCCATTGCTCCGGGTCTTCATAGGGATCAAATAAAGGTCCGCCCAGCCGAACAGACGCCTCCATTTTTGTAGTTCCCTTCAACAATTGAGGCACCAGCTGGACTGCTGCAACACCAACACCCACAGTCTTTAAGTAATTTCTTCGCTTCATAAAGGATGATATTTGAAATCGATTCCATAAGATATGGATATCTTTCTTCAATCAGAAGAGCTTGCTGATTTTCAGTATATTTGATAGATTAAATACCACTTCTAAGCCTTAGAAAAAACCAGCACTCCATTCTGTCCGCCAAAACCAAAGGAATTTGATATGGCCGCAGAAATCTTTATTTCACGTGCTTCATTGGGTATTACATCAAGCGGACATTCCGGATCGGGAGTTTCATAATTAATGGTGGGAGGTAGTATTCCATTCTGAACTGCCAGTACACAGGCAGCTGCCTCAATGGCTCCTGCAGCACCCAGTGAATGACCAATCATTGATTTAATGGAGCTCACCGGAACATCCCGATTATTAAAAGCTGTCTGAATGGCCAGGGTTTCAGTCTTATCATTCATTTTTGTGGATGTTCCATGGGCATTTACATATCCAATATCATCCATATTAAGCTGTGCGTCTTTTACTGCATTAAGCATGGCAGCCGCCGCCCATTTCCCTGAGGGGTCAGGAGCAGCAATACCATATGCATCCGCAGTCATACCAAAGCCTTTCACAACTGCCAAGGGCCTGGCACCTCTCTTTTCGGCGTGTTCAAGTGTTTCCAATACCAAAACACAGGATCCTTCCGCGATCACAAAACCATCCCGGTTTAAGTCAAAGGGACGACTTGCCTTTTCAGGATGATCCTTATAAAAGGACAGAACCCCCATGCTCGAATAGGAGTCAAGAACCAGGGGTGTGATGGTCGATTCTGCGCCCCCGGCTAACATGACATCAGCCGAACCACCCCGCAGTAAACCAAGGGCCATACCTATGGAATGCGTCCCGGTTGTGCATGCTGCGGAAACTCCCAGGTTGGGGCCATGAATACCTAGTACCATGGAAGCATTGCATACCGGCATATTGGTAATGACCCTGGGCACAGTAAGAGGATTCACAGAGCCTGGCCCCATTTTCGAAAAGCGGTTAATCGCATCCTCCAGGTAAGCATAATCCCCTGCACCAGAACCAATTATAGCCCCAATACGAGATCGGTCTTCCTTATCCAGGTCTAATCCTGCATCTTTAACAGCCTCAATGGCTGCACTGGATGCCAGTTGCGAAACGCGGGCCATTTTTCGTGCTTCCTTCCGATCAAAATAGTCTCCTGGACTGTAGTTTGATACTTCTGATGCGACCTGGCTCTTATGATCTGAGGGATCAAAGGCCTGAATTCTTTTTATCCCGGATTTCCCATTTATTAGTGAATCCCAGAAATCGACCCGCTTGCAGCCAATGGAAGAAAATATCCCTATCCCTGTAACAACAACTGTTTTATTATTATCAAGCAAAATATTCAGTTTAGTTAAACTATCGGTCCAATTTAACTATTATTTCCATACCCTGCAGACAGGCAACATGAATCCCTGATGATCAAAGAACCTGTGGTTCCCTGAGCTTCAATTTAACAAACCGGGCACATAATCCGGATTAGGAGGCATCATCCGGGCACCAACATTAATTCTCCAGCGATGCAACATGGCTCTCAACTCCTGTACCTTTTCCGGTTCAGATTCAGAAAGATCATGCTGCTCGCCAATATCTGTTTTCAGGTTGAATAACTGGACGGTGTTGTTTTCGTAATATTCAAGTAGCTTATAATCTCCGCATCGTATGGCACCACCGGGACTCTGCATTCCGTGGTTGCTGTAATGTGGAAAGTGCCAGTATATTGCTTCCCTGTCCAAATGCTCATCCCCACTTAAGAGAGGTACAATACTTACTCCATCGAGTTGAGCCTCCTCCGTAATGGGTATATCCAGCATATCCAGAATAGTTGGGAAGAAATCGGGACTGGTAACCGGAACATCACAAGTCGCTTTTTGCAATCCTGAGCCTGGCCATTTGATAATTAATGGAACCCTGATTCCACCTTCGTACATCCAGCCCTTTGCTCCTCGTAATGGCAGATTTGAAGTAGAGAAAGCCTTATCCAACTCCTCTTCAGGAATTACCCTAAGCGGATCCCAAAAGTTGGCTGCCGACATACCTCCATTATCGGAATAAAAAATAACAATGGTGTTATCTTCCAAGTTCAGTTCTTCCAGTTTATCCAGCACACGCCCCATGCTTTCGTCCATGCTTTCCACCATGGCTGCAAACTGCACATTGTCCTGATGCTGCTTTATCTTAACAGATTGGTTCGGGAATACTTTATAGCCCCTATATCCTTCATCATCTAACAAGAGATTTTGCTCATTGCGTGAAACCGGTTTTGCAATGCCAGGCTTTCCTTCCAGAATAAAAGGATCACTCTCAGGAGCTTTCATGGCTGCCAATTTTCGCTGGTACTTTTCCACCAAATCCGGCCGACCTTCAATGGGATCGTGAACTGCAAAATGAGAGAGATATAAAAAGAAGGGCTTGTCTTTGTTCTGCTCGATGTATTTGATGGCTTCTTTCGACATTCTGTCGGTCAAATATTCACCAGAGCTTCCTTCTTCTAATCCTTTCATATCATATGGAAAGTAGTAACCATTATTGGGCCAACCACGATTCCAATCAGGTAGATGAAAGTCAAAACCCTGGCG
>JAOZLK010000098.1 GCA_029934875.1 Bacteroidales bacterium
TCGTCGATATCCGGAGGCCGGGCAACATTCCTGGTAGTGTAAACTTTTTTAGGGTAGATCGTATCCTGCTGAGAAAATGCGGATATAAAAAAGCCACTTAAGACAAAACATAAAAATAATTTCCTCATCGATACAATGTTATCGTCCAAGTGCTTATGCAATGATATAGGCTACAAAATATAAACAGAATCAATGCGGACCGGCTCTATAAGGTATTGCCCGCTATCGGGAAGTGCCTGTATGCTGCGGACAACGTCCATTCCCTCAGTTACTTTCCCAAAAGCAGCAAAACCTGCACCATCGGGATTCCGGTCTCCCCCATAGTCGAGCGATGGCTGATCCCCCACGCATATAAATATCTCGGTGGAGGCACTCCCCGGTTCCATTCTGGCCATGGAAATCACCCCATCAGTGTGAAGAATTCCTGTCTCCCCGGTGGTCTCATGTTCAATGGCGGTGTGGATTGCAATCAGGCTGTCGTGGAACAATCCTCCCTGGATTACCTCTATTTTCACGGGGCTGTGCGGCTGGTTATCGGGCCTGACCACACGGTAAAAAATGGCCCCGTCAAAAACACCCTTCTCTAGCAGGGATAGAAAATTGCTTGAAGTAAGAGGAGCCTTTTCAAGCTCAATCTGCAGTATGATATTGCCCTTTTCTGTCACCATCATTACCTGCTCGGAGGAGGACCGGTCGCAGGAGACCGGTCCTATTGTGAAAATCACAATTATGCAAAGGCGGAATCTATGATATTTCATTCTTTCTGAGGAATTCATTAATCACATCTTCCATATCTGGCTTACCAATCTCCTGGAGATCGTAATAGACCCTTGTGAATGGCTTTTTTATGTTGATAATCCGGCTAAGGTCGATGGGTGTCCCAATCACCACCGAATCACAATCGCAGGTATTAATAGTGGTTTCCAGGTCTTTTAGCTGTTGTTCCCCGTAGCCCATGGCCGGCAGAAGGACACCAATTTCGGGATAGATCTCAAATGTTTCACTTAACTTGCCTACAGTGAAGGGGCGGGGATCAACCAGCCCGGAGGCTCCATATTTTCTGGCTGCCACGACCCCGGCACCTATTTTCATTTCGCCATGGGTAAGGGTTGGACCATCTTCCACTACCAGAACCTTTTTCCCCTTGATTACTTCAGGCTTGTCCACCCGAATGGGTGAGGCTCCATCAATGACAACAGCCCCGGGGTTCACTGCTTCGATACTCTCTCTGACTTTCTGGATTCCTTCGGGTGGTGCGCTATCCATTTTATTGATAACCAACACATCTGCTGTCCGAAGCACAACTTCTCCGGGATAGTAGGAGAGCTCGTGACCGGCCCTGTGGGGATCTAAAACTCCTATGGTCAGGTCGGGTTTGTAAAAGGAAAAATCGTTATTGCCGCCATCCCAGAGAATGATGTCACATCCATCCGGATCCTTTTCAGCAGCCCTGACTATGGCTTCATAATCAACCCCGGAATAGATCACATTGCCCCGCACAACATGGGGTTCATACTCCTCCATCTCCTCAATGGTGCATTTATGCTTATGAAGATCCTCAACAGTGGCGAAGCGCTGTACCTTCTGTGCCACCAAGTCGCCATAGGGCATGGGATGCCTGATGGCAACAACCTTCAGACCACGTTTCATCAAAATTTCGATGACACGCCTGGAAGTTTGGCTTTTTCCACAACCTGTTCTTACGGCACAAACGGAAATTACCGGTAGGGAACTTTTAATCATTGTGTCATTCGTACCCAGCAGGGTGAAATTGGCACCTGCAGCATTTACAACAGCACTTAGATTCATAACCCTCTGGTAGGGAAGGTCGCTGTATGAGAATATGCATGTTTTAATATCAAATTCCACGATCAGGCGGCTTAGCTCCTCTTCGGCATAAATTGGGATACCATCCGGGTATAGGCTACCGGCAAGTTCAGCCGGATACTTCCTTCCGTCTATGTCGGGAATCTGAGCTGCTGTGAATGCAAGCACACGATACTCTTCCCTGTCCCTGAAATAGGTGTTGAAATTATGAAAGTCCCTACCTGCTGCTCCAATAATCAGGATGTTTTTCCTAGTCATAAATAGTTAGTTTAGAAATGGTGTATTCCAAATTTAGAGGAATATGCCTAGCGTGTTACCGAATATGCTGTATAATAGCTGAGCTTGAAAACATTTTCATAACTTCAACGTATGAGTAATAATAGGATTTTTCGAGTACAAGAATCGAAATTCTAAATACCGGGAAATTGAACTTTCTTGCACATACATACCTGTCCGGAAGCAATGAAGAAATCATTGTAGGGAATTTTATGGGCGATTATGTGAAGGGAAGGAATTATCTGCTTTTCCCGGAAGAGGTGAAGAAAGGGATATTAATCCACCGTGATATTGATTCTTTCACCGACATGCACCTGATTACCAGGAGGAGTAAACAGCGGGTTGCTGCCAGGTATCACAAGTATGCCGGTATTATCATTGACATTTTTTATGATCATTTTCTGGCCTCCCTTTGGGACGAGTATTCGGATTTACCACTTCAGGATTTTGTAAACCGAACGTACGACCTTCTGAAAAGGAACTATAAGGTACTGCCGGAGGCAATTAAAAGGTGGTTTCCTACCTTTCTTGAAAATAACTGGATGATGACCTACCGAACGGTGGATGGAATCGAACTGGTTCTTGAAAGGATGTCTGCCAATACTTCCCTGCCCAACCATGCCAGCTATGCAACTGATGTCCTTAAAGAGCAATATTCGGTCTTCGAAGAGGATTTTCGGGAATTTTTTCCGCTTATTGTTGCATTTCTTGAAGAGAAGTACCAGATTTCAATTGATAATACAAGGGTCGATTACCCCTATGCCTGACCTGGAAATCTAAATCAGGCGTATTTTTGCGTATCCATATCCAGGAAATGCTCTGGCAATTTATCTACCTTCAGCATTTTCTTGTACTCCTTTTCATAGAAGAACTCCTTTTCTCCAAAGGCAGGTTTAAGATCATCGAGCCATTGTACTGCAGGATCATATGCTGCAAAAAATGGCTTGCCGATCCAGTCAGCATTCCTTCCCTGCAAAAATTCGAGGACGAAAACTTTCTCTCCCTGTACCTCGGTTATGCCTGCAACCCTGATCTTTCCGGGTCCTGCCGACATGCTGGGCCCCCGAACGGTCCTGCCAATTCCGCTTATGCTCTTATAGGCTTCAGAATAAATGCGATGGGCCTCTTCAAGGCTTATGCCAAAATAGGATTGGGCACCGGTATCACGAGCCACAAACATATAGTAGGGGATCATTCCCAGATCAACCTGCGTTTGCCACATATTAGCCCATACAACAGGGTCATCATTGATGTGCCTGAGCAATGGAGACTGGGTTCGAATCTGGGCACCGGTCTTTCTGATCCGGCTAACAGCTTCTTTCAATGCATCGGTCTGAAGCTCCTTATGGTGGTTAAAATGAGCCATGAAGGCCAGGTGAAGCCCCCGGTCTGTAACTTCTTGAAAAAGATCCAGCAGCTCCGCGGAATCAGGATCAGAAATAAACCTGTAGGGCCAGAAGGAGAGTGATTTAGAGCCAATTCTTATTGTCTTTAGATTGGGCAAATCGGCATCCATGATAGCATCCAGGTACTTTTTCAGGATTGAAGCCTTCATGGTCATCGGGTCACCCCCTGTTATCAGGATATCGCTTATGGAGGGATTCTCTTTTAAATAGGATGTGACCAGGCCCGTTTGTTTCATGGCAAACTTCATTTCGCTTTGGCCGGTGAACTGTGGCCATCTGAAACAGAAGGTGCAGTAGGCATGACAGGTCTGCCCCTGGCTTGGAAAGAAAAGCATGGTCTCATTATACTTATGCTGTATCCCTGTAAGTTTCTTTCCCTGAAGTGTGGGTACATTATAGTCCTGCTGTCCGGCAGGGTGCGGGTTCAGCTTTTGTCGGACCTCAGCAACATATTTGGCAAGGTCAGCCTTGGGAACATTGTTTCCCACCATCATCGCCAGTGTCTTGTAATGGGATGGAGAAAGCATTGATTTCTGGGGGAAGTTAAGGATGAACATGGGGTCCTCCTCGTAGTTATCCCAATCAATTAATTCGTTAACAACGTAGTTATTGGTTTTGAATGGCAAGACCTCAGAAACAATGGAAATAGCCTCAAGCTGTTCCTTGCTTAGCCTTCCATAGGCAGGTAGTGATTGTAAGTTATGTCGTGCATAAGCTCGATACCTCATAAAAGAACAATTTTTTTGAGCGGATGACAAAGGTATAAAAAATTGATGAATTTGTAAAAAGAGCTCCTCTCAGTTCAGGATTTCAAGCCTGCTGGCATCCAGCCTCAGGAAGATAAACAGAAACATGGAGAAGGCCCAGAGTGAAGATCCACCATAGCTGAAAAAGGGCAATGGAATTCCTATTACGGGCAATATTCCTATGGTCATTCCAATATTTACAAGGAAATGGATGAAGATGATCGATACAAAGCTGTACCCAAAGATTCGGCTGAAGGCTGATCGTTGTCTTTCAGCCAGGAAAATCATTCTTAACAGGAGCCCCAGGTACAGTAGAATTACAAATGTAGTTCCGAGGAAGCCCCACTCTTCACCTACTGTACAGAAGATGAAGTCTGTGCTTTGTTCGGGAACAAAATGCAGTTTGGTCTGAGTGCCGTTCAGGTACCCTTTCCCTTTGAACCCTCCTGATCCGATGGCGATCTTTGATTGATTTACGTTGTATCCCACACCCTGGGGATCATCTTCTATACCAAGGGTCACATAAATCCGATGTTGCTGATGTGGTTTCAGGATGTTGTTTATTGCGTAGTCAACCGAAATCATGAACAGGACAGCGATGACCACCCCCGCAAGGATTTTCAGATGTTTGTACATTCTGGATTGCAAACCTTTTATAAACAGGACCAGGGTAATGGGGATCAGTGAAACTAATCCGAGAGTAAAAAGGGGGAATTCTGAATTAGTCAGTCGGTTAATTCCATAAAGTGCACCAAAAGTGACAGCTGTCCAGGCCCCGATGAGGACGGTTTTTTTGCTCGATTTTGCCACGATGGCATAGATTAATAAGCCCCCGGACACCAGAATCAGCAATACAAATGCATTGTCTACTACCAGGGTGGTAAAAAAGAGAAAGATCAGGGCAGCAAGCAGTAACATAATATTAGCTGAAAATCCTTCCCTGAACAATACGAATATAAATGCAAAGTATACCAGGGTTGATCCCATGTCGGGTTGAAGGAGTATCAGAGCAGGTGGAATGAAGATCACCACCAAAGCCTTTAGCAGGTCCGTAATTCTTTTCATCTCGAAAGTATGAGATGTGAGAAGTTTTGCCAGAGCCAGTGCAGTAATAGGCTTTGCAAATTCTGAAGGCTGAAATTGAAATCCCCCGATTACAAACCAGCTTTTTGCGCCATTTACCTCTGTTCCGAATACCAGGACCCCCATCAGGACAACTACCATTATGATGTAGAGTATGTATGCAAAATAAGTGTAGATTTTTGCGTCAAGCATCAGAAGGAGGACCGCCAGGATAATGGTAGCCCCTATCCAAATAATTTGTTTCCCAAATCGCTGTGAGAAATCAAAAATCCCTCCCTCTGCTTCCATGATATTGGCTGAATAAATATTCATCCAGCCATATGAGAGAATCACCAGCCAAAGAAGTATTGAGAGCCAGTCTATATTAGCAAATGTGTTATTTCTCCGGTCCATGTTCAATTAAGGGATTTGTCCCCTTGAGTCCACTTTAGTTTCTATTGTGTCATTGGAAGGCTTTGTGCTCTTTACCACTGGTGGTATCTTTCCCATTACCCAGTCTTCGTACCAGGTGCGCTTTACTTCCCTGTTAAGGTATTTTTCTATCATCAGGCTTGCGATCGGAGCTGCATAGGTGGTTCCGAATCCCTGGTTCTCCACATATACAGCAATGGCAATCTTCGGATTATCCTTTGGTGCAAATGCGATAAATATTGAGTGATCATTGCCATGAGGGTTCTCGGCAGTACCAGTCTTACCACAAACGATAATATCATTGATCTTTGCATTTCTTGCAGTGGAACCCGGTCCGCCGTTAACCACAAGTTCCATTCCGTCAACTATGGGGCCGAAATTGCTTGAGTCGATTGAAGTATAGTTTCTGGTGCTTAAGCCCGGGTCAATTTGATCAATCCCTTCAATCTCTCTGATAAGGTGAGGAGTAATATAGTACCCGCGGTTTGCAAGAATAGCAGTCATGTTTGCCATTTGAAGGGGAGTAATCAATAATTCTCCCTGGCCAATGGCAAGAGATCGAACTGTAAGGTAATTCCAGTGATTCTCCCCGTAAATCCGGTTAAAATAGCCAGCATCGGGTATATTTCCATCCAGTTCATTGGTGAGTTCAATACCCAGTGGGTTGGTAAAACCAAAGCTGAGCAGATGCTCCCTCCAGTTGCTATATGCTTCTGCAGTTGATTCAAATTTAGCATCCTGGAGAATACTTTTCAGGGTTTGGATAAAATAAGTATTGCAGGAGTGCTGAACCGCCTCAATAAGGTTCAGCGGGGTTTCATGCAGGTGACATCCGGTATGGATATTTCCTACATAGAAGCCATAATAGCAATACTGTTCGGTGGATTCTGTTATAACTTTCTCCTGCAGGCCAATTAATCCCATTATTGTTTTAAAGGTAGATCCCGGAGGATACTGGGCCATCAGCGCTCTGTTAAACAGGGGGTTCAGGGTGTCGGAAGCCAGTTCTCCAAACCTCAGTCCCAGGCTTCTTCCCACCAGGAGGTCCGGCGGATAAGTGGGTGCACTGACAAGGGCCAAAACTTCGCCGGTAGCGGGTTCAAGAGCCACCACACTGCCAATATAGGGTTTCATAAGGAGCTCCCCGTATTCCTGAAGCTCTGCATCAAGCGTGGAAACCAGGTTTTTACCAACCTCAACAGAGCGATCCAGCCTGCCTCCCTGGTATGACTCTATTGTTTGATTGTGGACATCCTTCAAAAACACATTTTGTCCCTTTTGTCCCCTCAGGTAAGATTCATACGCTTTTTCGATTCCGGAGACCCCAATGTAATCACCCATTTGATAATAGGAATCCTTGTCCAGGATTCGCTGATCCACCTCCCCCACATAACCCAGGGCATGTGAGGCAACAGGCCTGGTATATTTCCTGAGGGTCCTGGTCTGCACGTAAAAACCCGGGTACTGGAATAGTTTCTCCTGGAGCACGGCGGCATTTTCATAAGTCACCTGCTTCATAAAAACCGAAGGAACCCTGTAGGAGTAGGACTTGGCCGAGCGGATTCGTTCTTTTACATCTTCCCTTGTAATGTCCAGAATACGGCAAATCTCCGTAGTATCAAAGGTTTCAAGCTGCCGGGGCGTAATCATGATGTCATAGGCGGCCTGGTTGTAGACCATCATTTCCCCATTCCTATCGAAAATCAGGCCCCTTGCAGGATAGATAATCCTTACGCTCTGGGCATTGCTGATAGCAAACTGTTCGTATGATTTATCAAGGACCTGGATATGAAACAACCTGGCAATGTATACCAGTCCAACCACTACGATGATAACAGCAAATACATATTTTCTGTCTGTAAACTGGTTCATCTATTTTCTGAATACAAAAAACTGGCTCAGTACTATGGTTGAGGCGGAGAGAATCGAACTGAGAATTACGCGGGACAAAGTACTTAAAAAATTCTGCAACTGGAATACTTCCAGGTAGAAGAGTGCCAGGTGATGCACCAGCACCATAAGCAGGGTATACTTGAGGAACCAGGTAAAGCCGTAGAAATGGACGCGTGGGAAGGTTTCCAGTTCGTACCCATCCCTGGGGGCAAGGAGACTGAGGATGTAGGGGCGGACGAAGGCAAGCAGTACAGTTGCAGCAGTATGCATCCCCGGGGTGTGCTCAAAAAGATCAATTCCAAGTCCAAGCAGAAATCCTGAGATTAGGACAATCCACCTGGGTGTTTCAAAGGGCATGAGAAGGATGAACAGGAGGTAAACATAAGGTACCATGTATCCATTAAGCATTACATTGTCCATCACGAGGACCTGGAACAGGACAACCATGACAAAGCGGAAAATATTTCTGGTGATGATATACATTATTCCGTCTGATCCTCCAGGTTTTCTTGCTCTTCCTTTTGATAATTTCGAATCACATTTACATGGAAAAGACCTTGAAAATCAGTGAAAAGCCTTAGCCTGATTTCGTAGAAGTTTCCTTGTTCCAGCGTGAATGATTCTATGGTCCCTACTTCAATTCCGTCTGGAAATATAGAGGAGAAACCGCTGGTAACGATGGTGTCGTGTTCCTGGAGCTCAACATGGAAGGGAATTTCATTTAAGTCTGCGTAAAGCGGTGACTTTCCGTTCCATTGAAGAATCCCGGCATAGTTACTGGACTTCAGCTTGACACTGAGCCTGAAGTCAAGGTTGATGATGGGAATAACCGTAGCAAAGTTTTCTGAGGTTTCCAGCACGATACCAACCACTCCCTGGTCGGAAATTACCCCCATATCCCTGAACACCCCGTCCTTCTCCCCGTGATCGAGGGTGAGGAAGTTGTATTGTTTATATACACTGTTGTGAATGACCCGGGTGGGAACAAACTGGTACTGATATGCATCCCTGATTTCGGAAAGGACCAGTGAACTGTCCAGAAGCTCTTCAATCTGCTGGAGCCTGTTCCTGAGCTCAGTATTTTCGTCCACAAGTATGCTGTTTGACTCTCTCAGGGACAGGTATTCCCTGCTTCCGTCAAACTTTGAATACAAATAACCGGATACCTGCCTGTTCACTTCAATAATTTTGGATCGCTGGAAGGCGCTGTCCTGGGCCATGAGAATGAGGGCCACTATTTCAAGAGCCAGAAACAGCAGAAAATCAGAATACTTCTGGATAAACCTGAGTAGCGTCCTCATATTTTTTTACCAGTAATTCCCCCTAACGCATCAGGAAAGGGTATTTATCCACATTCCTGAGGGCTATCCCTGTCCCACGGGCAACAGCAGTCAATGGATCCTCTGCGATATGAAAGGGGATGGAAATTTTCTCTGAAAGACGTTTGTCAAGTCCCCTGAGCAGAGCTCCTCCACCTGCAAGGTAAATGCCTTTGGTTACAACATCCGCATACAGTTCAGGAGGCGTCTGTTCAAGTACCGACAGGATGGCTGTCTCTATTTTGGATATGGATTTATCAAGGCAATGTCCGATCTCCTGGTAGGAAATGGGAATTTCTATGGGCAGGGCTGTCATAAGGTTAGGCCCCCGTACATAAAAGTCCTGTGGAGGCTCATCCAGCTCTGGCAGGGCCGAACCTACCTGGAACTTAATCTCTTCTGCCGTGCGTTCTCCAACTTTAATATTGTGCTGGTGGCGCATGTAGGTCTGGATATCATAAGTGAAACCGTCACCAGCTACACGAATGGACTGGTTGCAAACGATTCCCCCCAGGGCAATTACAGCAATCTCTGTGGTGCCTCCTCCGATATCAACTACCATGCACCCTTCGGGAGCCTCCACATCCAGGCCAATACCAATGGCTGCTGCCATGGGTTCAAAAATCATGTAAACATCACGACCTCCTGCATGTTCGGAGGAGTCGCGAACAGCCCTTCTTTCCACTTCCGTACTTCCCGACGGAATACAAACAACCATTTTCAAAGAAGGGGCAAAGAGCCTTTTCTTTGTATTTATCATCTTGATCATGCCCCTGATCATTAGTTCAGCAGCCTGAAAATCAGCAATAACTCCATCTCGTAATGGTCTGATTGTTTTAATCTGCTCATGAGTCTTTCCATGCATCTGGCGAGCTTTCTCACCAACAGCGATCAGTTTCCCCGAGTGTTGATCAATTGCAACAATAGATGGTTCATTAACTACAACCTTTTCATTGTGAATTATAAGTGTATTGGCTGTGCCGAGGTCGATGGCAAGCTCCTGTTGAAAAGAAAATAATCCCATGTAGTATATCCTTTAATTTTTAATGTTTAAAATGTCTGATTCCCGTTAATACCATTGCTATTCCATGTTCATTGCAATAATCAATAGTTTCCTGGTCTCTCACTGACCCGCCTGGCTGAACAACGGCGGTAATCCCGGCTTTCCCGGCGATTTCCACACTATCAGGAAATGGGAAAAATGCATCGGAGGCCATCACAGCACCCTGCAGGTCGAACTTAAAGTGGCCTGCCTTTTCAATGCTCTGTTTAAGCGCATCGATGCGTGAAGTCTGACCAACACCGGAGGCCAGGAGCTGTTTGTTTTTAGCAAGTACAATAGCGTTGGATTTGGTATGCTTCACTAATT
>JAOZLK010000608.1 GCA_029934875.1 Bacteroidales bacterium
TCGTGCACCGTCCGCGTGTCGCCGTAACTTTAGCGAAAGTGGAACACTCAAAACTTAAAACTTAAAATTTAAAATTGTATCCTCTATATTTGTGGTTTCCGGATAATAGATACCACAATAATGATCCTCCTTGATAAGCCCTTAATTTCAGATTTTGTAAAACAGAGTATACGTGATGGCCATTTTCATGCATTGGATACAGGCAATGTTATTGACCCCGGAGAGATCAGGCTTCTACACGATGAAGATGTTATCGACAACATGCGTAATAATCCTGCTGTAAATCTTCACACCACTTCAGAAAATGCCCTGAAATGGATCTATGACAATCTTACTTTTACCGACCTGCCGGAGAAGATCAATATGTTCAAGGATAAATATGCTTTCAGAAAGCTCCTGTCGAACATGTATCCGGATTTTTTCTTCAGAAAAGTTCATGTTACAGAACTGGACAGTATCGATATCAGTACATTTCCCAGGCCCTTTATCATTAAGCCAACCGTAGGGTTTTTCTCCATGGGGGTTCACAAGGTTTTTGATGAGAATGGCTGGCTGGCCGTTAAAGAAAAGATCAGGACAGAAATAAAGGAGATCCGATCCATCTACCCCGGTGAAGTTCTTAGCCTCGACACCTATATTGTTGAAGAATGTATCAGCGGGGCTGAATATGCGTTCGATGCATATTTTGATGGCGATGGCAAGGCTGTTGTCCTTGGGGTTCTTGAACATCCTTTTTCCGGAGAAGGGGATGTCAGCGACAGGGTATACAATACCTCTGCTAAAATTGTTGGTGCCAATCTTGGGATCTTTGACGAGTTCCTGGCACAGCTTCAAAAACGGGCTTCCCTGAAAAACTTTTCGCTGCATGTGGAAGTCAGAATTGATGACACTGGCAGTCTTGTCCCCATTGAAGTCAATCCCTTGCGTTTTGGTGCCTGGTGCACCTCCGCCGACCTTACGCATTATGCTTTTGACTTTAATCCATATACATATTATATAAACAGCATAAAGCCTGATTGGGCCTCTATTTTTTCGGCCTCTGATGAAAGTATTTACAGTATTATCATATTGGACAATTCAACCGGCTATTCAGCAGATAAGATCAAGGGTTTTAATTACGAGAAATTACTTTCCCGGTTTAGCTCCCCTCTTGAATTAAGGAAGATCGATTACCATGAATACCCGCTATTCGGTATACTGTTTACAAAGACAGAACCGGGCAATTATGGTGAAATTGAAAGCATTTTGCATTCTGACCTGAAGGAGTATATAAGATTGTAGGAGTTCTATGCACTCTGTCCCGCCAAAGCGGTACATCTCCCCTGAAAATCAGGGGAGCTTATTAGGAAACCTCGCGGCAAGCCACGAGGAATAATTTAATTAAATAATCATATTTCACATAAAACACATAATTCTAATCAAATTTCATGAGTTATAACTATTTTTCATACATTTGTTAATCATAATTCATAAAACAATATGGAAAATAACACTTCTTCACAAGAAATAACTGCTTTTCATAATAGAGCTACGCCAGAACCTGGTATGTTAGTTGGTTATGCAGCCCTGATAGACTCTTATAATCTAAAGGTTCCTATACCTGATATATTAGCTCTTATTAGTAACAAACACAAACGTTATTCATCAGATACCTGGGAAGTTTATACTCCTCGTTATCAACCAGACAACTCACTCGCTGGCCAAATAACATTTGCATTGAAAAATGAGGGGGTTAACCTTGGTGTACTAAAGGCATTATTTAATAAAGTTAATAAGGCCGGGGTGCTTGATATTATCGAAGCCGAACCAACTGGTCAATACAGTAGGAGAATCTGGTTTTTATATGAGTGGCTTATGGACAAGAAGCTTAATCATCCAGATCTAAATAAAGGTAATTATATCGATGCACTGGATGAAAAGCTTCAATACCCGGGGCCATCTGTCAACTCTCCTCGCCACAGGGTCCGGAATAATCTGCCAGGTGTAAGGAATTTTTGCCCATTAATAAGAAGAACGGAACGGCTTGAAGCCTATGTGGCTGAGGAGCTAGATAAAAGAATTGAAGGATCGTTATCTTCAATAAGACGGGACGTTTTAATGAGGGCAGCAGCATTTTTATTACTGAAGGATTCTAAAGCTACCTATGCAATTGAAGGAGAAAGCCCCCCTCAAAATAGGATGCAACGGTGGGGCCAGGCAATCGGACAGGCAGGGAAGAAGGATATTTCAAAAGAAGAGTTGTTGCGACTACAGAATATAGTTATTGAAAACAAGCGGTTTGTTACATTGGGCTGGAGAAATCAAGGTGGTTTTGTTGGAGAGCACGATAGAGAGTATGGTACTCCTATTCCTGATCACATTTCAGCCAAATGGCAAGACATAGAATTGTTAATAGACGGCCTGATTGCTACAAACTACAAACTACGAAACTCTGATTTTAATCCAGTATTAACTGCAACTATAATAGCATTTGGTTTTGTTATTATCCATCCATTTGTTGATGGTAATGGAAGAATACATAGATATCTGATACATCATGTGTTGGCTAAAATGGGATTTACTAAGCATAATCTAATATTCCCGGTTGCGGCAGCAATCCTGGAAAGAATCCATGAGTATAAGGAAGTGCTTGAAGAATATTCTATTCCAAGATTAGAGTTCATAGATTGGCGGCCTACTCCGGACAATAATGTGGAGGTATTAAATGAAACGATAGATTTATATCGGTATTTCGATGCAACAAGGATGGCGGAGTTTCTTTATAGCTGTGTACAACAAACTATTGAAGAAATAATCCCCTCAGAAGTCGATTATTTACATAATTATGATCTTTTCAAACATAGGATTGATGATTATTTTGATATGCCAGATAAAATGATTGCGCTTCTTGTACGGTTTCTCGACCAGGGGGACGGAAAATTGTCAAAAAGAGCTAAGGAAAAAGAGTTTAATCTGCTCACTGATGAAGAAACGATACAAATCGAAAACATGTTTGAAGAGATATTCGGCAAATAAACACAGGTACAATAAGATCCTGATAAAAACGCATTAAATACGTATCTGCTTAAACTGGATATTCCGGAGCATATTGAGCACCAAAGGTGCGCAAATCATTCGCCTCGTGCGGAGCACGGGGTTTATAATGTGCCATATTTACATAGCCCCAAGGGGGCGA
>JAOZLK010000609.1 GCA_029934875.1 Bacteroidales bacterium
GGAGGCGGACACCTGACTGAAGGAGCTGGCATACCCGAAGAAGAGCTGGCCGGGCGGGTAAGCTGGTCGACCGATAAAGACCTGCGCTATCATCTCATGGAGTATCTTGGGGGAAATGACACTCTGATAATTGAGACTACCATGAACTGGCATTGCATCCCCACCAGGTGGGCGAAGCAGGCTGGTGAGCTAGAGAAAGAGCACTTTAATTGATATTTATTTATAGTTTTGCAGCATATTTATCCGGACTTGTTAAACATTTTCCCCTCTGGCAGGTCTTTAGATAAGCAATAGTTCTAAGCAATGGATGTTAAAGGAAAAAACTTTACAAGGTTCCTCGACAGGCAAAACTCACAGGAGCGCCAACGAGGTAAAAAGATTGAAGATAAGCAACATGCAAAAGGGAAACTGACGGCATGGGAAAGAATCGAAATTCTTTTTGATGAGGGCACTTTCGAAGAAGTTGATTCATATGTAACTGCCGACAAGTCCGATACAGGATTTGGCAAGGTAAAGCAAGCATATGGAGACGGTGTAATTATCGGGCACGGAAAAATCAAGGGTCGGCTGGCCTTTGCATACTCGCAGGATTTCACTGTCATGGGCGGTTCACTGGGATCGGTTCATGCTTCCAAAATCATGAAGATTCAGGACATGGCCCTTAAAATGGGTGCACCCATGATCGGCCTGATCGATTCTGGCGGGGCACGGATCCAGGAGGGGGTTGCCAGCCTTGCCGGATATGCAGGTATATTCTACCGTAATGTGCAGTCTTCCGGGGTCATTCCACAGATATCTGTGATCATGGGTCCTGCAGCCGGAGGTGCAGTGTACTCCCCCTCGATAACCGATTTTGTTTTCATGACCAACCAAACCAGTTATATGTTTGTGACTGGTCCGAACGTTGTCAAGGAGGTACTAAACGAAGATGTATCATTAAATGACCTGGGAGGAGCCGGGGTTCACTCACGGAAAAGCGGTGTTGCTCATATGGTTTACGAGGATGAAGAGAACACGCTCTTGGGAGTAAGGCAAATGCTCTCCTATCTTCCCTCGAACAACATGGAGAATGCTCCGGAAATGGGCCTTTCTGATAACGAAACAGCTGATATTGAAGAGCGCCTCAGAAATATAGTTCCCGATGATGCCAACAAACCCTATAATATAAAAGACGTGATCGGCCTGATCGCTGACAAGCGGTCTTTTTATGAGATTTCAGAGAATTACGCCCAGAACCTGGTAATCGGTTTTGCGAGGCTTAAGGGTAAGGTTATAGGTATAATAGGGAATCAGCCCAAAGTACTGGCCGGAACCCTTGATATCAACTCATCCACAAAGGGAGCCCGCTTTATCAGGTTTTGCGATGCCTTCAACATCCCGCTTCTGATCCTTGAGGATGTTCCCGGATTCCTTCCTGGGGTAGACCAGGAACACAGTGGAATTATCCGTCACGGAGCAAAAATGCTTTATGCTTTTGCCGATGCAACGGTCCCAAGAATTACTGTAATCCTGAGAAAATCTTACGGAGGCGCCTATTGTGTTATGAACAGCAAAAACCTGGGCGGTGACTTTAACTTCGCGTGGCCAACGGCAGAAATTGCCGTTATGGGTCCTGAAGGAGCAGTGGCAATTCTCTACAAGAATGATCTGGAAAAATCAGAAGATCCTGTTGGGATGAAGAAGGAGCTTGCCGCACGGTACAGGGAGGAAATTGCCAATCCCTATGTGGCAGATGAGCGTGGCTTTATCGATGAAGTAATTGATCCGGCCTACACAAGGCAGAAGTTAATCCGTGCTTTCAAAGCCCTGGAGACCAAATTTATTGATAATCCTGCCAGGAAACATGGCAACATTCCACTTTAGTTTTCACCCATGAAAATTAAGAGCATATTAATAGCCAACCGAGGCGAGATCGCACTGCGAATCATCCGCACAGCGAAGATAATGGGCATTAAGACCTATGTGATCAAAACCAATAAGGAACCCAATGCATGGTACCTGGAAGAAGCCGATGAGATCATTGATTTCTCCGAGGCTTTCGACAGCAATATCCCCGAATTCCTGGATATTGAAAGAATAGTTAAGCATGCGAGTGAGAGGAAAATTGACTCCATCCATCCGGGATACGGATTCCTTGCCGAAAATCCTGATTTTGCGAAACGCTGCGAGGAAGAGGGGATCATTTTCATCGGTCCCTCTCCCGATGCGATCTATCGAATGGGAAATAAAACCATTGCAAAGGAGCTGGCCAAAGAGCATGATGTGCCGCTTCTTGGAGGTAGCGTGGGTGCCGTGGCCAGTGCCGAGGAAGCAGCAGAGATTGCTAAGCTTATTGGTTACCCGGTTATTATTAAGGCTTCTGCCGGAGGTGGTGGTCGTGGAATGAGGGTCGTGGAAAAGGAGAAAGATATCCAGCGGATGTTCACCCTGGCCACCAATGAGGCTGAAAAAGCCTTTAATAATCCTTCTGTTTTTATTGAGAAATTTGTCAGGGAACCCCGCCACATTGAATTCCAGATTCTGGCCGATAAACACGGGAATGTGGTCCACCTGGGAGAAAGGGAATGTTCAATTCAGCGGAAACACCAGAAATTACTTGAAGAGTCCCCCTCTCCTGCCCTGGATGAAGCGCTGAGGAAAAAAATGGGTGATGCAGCCATTCGAATCACCAAATCGGTCGACTACTATTCTGCCGGAACTGTTGAGTTTCTTCTTGACGAGAATAATAACTTCACCTTCATGGAAATGAATACCCGTATCCAGGTGGAGCACCCTGTTACCGAGATGGTAACCGGAATAGACCTGATCGAACAGATGATCCGCATCGCCCAGGGAGAAAAACTGGCATTCCTCCAGAAGGATATAAAGATAAATGGCTGGGCCATCGAATGGAGGATTAATGCTGAAGATGTTCAATCTGGATTCTCCCCCAGTCTTGGGACTATTGAAAAGATCTCCTGGCCCGAGGAGGACCATATCAGGGTCGATACGGGGGTCAGGGATGGCTCTGTGATCACACCCTATTACGACTCCATGATTGCCAAACTAATCGTACATGGAGAGGACAGGGAGAAAGCACTTCAGCAATCAAGTATAGCCATACGGAAATTCTGGATTAAAGGCACCCGGACCACCCTGGCATTTTGCAGGGCAGTCCTGCAGAATAAGAA
>JAOZLK010000099.1:0-535 GCA_029934875.1 Bacteroidales bacterium
TCACCGTTTCTTTGGGCAATTTCGGAACCAATCCGCCAGCGATTTCCCCCATGCTTGGAAACTCGATGAACATGGAGATGATGAAAGCCAGTCCCATTATCGAGACCAGCACGGCCAGTATCTTCTCAAAAGAAGAGTAAGAGCCAAAATAGACTACGAGGTAGACGATGGCTGCAGTAATTATGGCCCATAAGGTCGGGGATATACTTTTCTGGAAGGTGGTTTCCGACCAGACACTCAGCACATCAGCAATGATCCCAATCACTCCCATCAGTGCTGCAAGAATAATCATGGAAAGGGCGGTGATCAATACAATGACCAGGGCAGGTGAGATGTGCTTCTTCATGCCCTGGATGACAGTCTCACCGCTTACCATGGTGTACTTGCTAAAGAGATTGATGAGGTAGTAGGTGATCAGGCAGGAGAGTAAAACAGCCCACAGCAGATCCATTCCAAAATTGGCCCCTGATTTTGACATGGAAGTGATGCTGCCGGTGCCTATGTTATAACCGATCAGGAAAATGCCCGGCAGGAT
>JAOZLK010000099.1:545-10322 GCA_029934875.1 Bacteroidales bacterium
ATGAATTTTTATGGATTTTTATCAGGACAGTCCGGCCTCACTGATAATTCTTGGAACGATGGCCTCCCAGCCCACTGACATCAGGTGGATGCCATTTATGCCCTTCTTTGTTTTTATCTCTTCAATGAGCTCCAGTGCAATTTCAACCCCAAGCTCTTCATAATCATCCTCCCTGGCATCGGCAAATCTGTTCAGGATCGACTCCGGAACGGTTACCCCGGGGATGTTATGATGCAGGTACTGGGCCATTCGATTGCTTCGGATGGGTGAAACCCCGGCAAGGATATACACTTTGTCCAGGATGTTCCGCTTATCCATGGCCTCAAGCCACCGGTCCAGTCCATCGGGATCGAAGATCAGGTTGGACTGGAAAAACTGGGCCCCGGCATTGATTTTTTTCTCCTCTCTTAATGCCTGGAATTTCGGCTCCGATGCAAAAGGAGAGGCCGCTGCACCCAGGAAGAGCCTGGGTGGGGATTTCATCTTTCTCCCATCAAGGTAGATTCCTTCGTCCCTCATTCTGCGAAGAATCCACAGCATCTGTATTGCATCAAAATCCAGGATGTTGGTATTGCTGGTTGGGGTAGGGCCGATCCGGGCGTTATCACCGGTAATGCAGAGTACATTATGAACGCCCATTACATTGGCTCCCACGATATCGGACTGCAGGCCACTGCGGGTTTTGTCCCTGGCGGCAACCTGTAGTACAGGATCAGCACCAAGCTCTGCGGCAATCTTACTGCAGGCCATACTCGACATGCGTGGACTGGCAGAAGCACTGTCGGTAAAATTGACGGCTGCCACCAGATCTTTAACCATCTCAATGTCACGCTTCAGTTTACCGGTGGCGGTACTCAGGGGAGGGGCCACCTCGGTGCTTACCACAAATTTTCCGCTGCGCAACTGGCGTTCGAGCTCTGAGAAAGGTTCTTCATAGGCAGGGGCATGGAAGACTGAATCTCCCTTCCACCATTGGGGTTGCCTCACCGGTTCAAAAACACTTTCCCAGGCATTGGCCTTCTTTTCCTTATCCCGGGAAAAGCGGCTTTTGATGAACCTGGATGTGCCATATTTTTTTACAGAGCGTACCACATCTCCCCAGGTCTCAGTTCCTACACTGTCCCAGTCCAGGGGTGGCAGAACCTCAAGCAGCATCTCTTCACGTCCCATTTTGAATGCGCGCTCATAGATTTTATACCAGATACAGGGCCGGGTCTCATCCACGTAGCACTTTTCCTTTGTGGATCCCCCGCAGGGGCCATTGCGCATTCCTTTCGGACACTCCATGGGGCATATAAAAGCGGTCTCCTGGAGCAGGCAATTCCCACACATGCGACATCCGAACAGCGGACCCTTGATCCAGCGTTCAGTTTTCCTTAGTACTTTTTTGCCAAATGGCTCCTTTTTAAAAGGGAAGAAGGGTGGTTGCCATCTCCTGCCCGGTGTAAACAGCGACATATCTCAGTATTAAGCTTTCAAGGCCTACTGGTTTTGAAAGAATTCCGTAAACCTCATGGCATAATCGTCCCTGGCCCGGATCAGGTCGGCGGCCCGAACAATTGTTGTAATCTTGTTGGGATTGGCAATGGGACAGGTAAGTCCGTTCCAGATGGAAAGCACCATGTGAGCCATATTCAGAGCCTCCCGGTTTGGAAGCCCGAAGGAGATATTACTTGCTCCCTGGGTGATGTTTAATCCAAGCCGGTCGTGAACCAGTTTGATGGTTTCCAGGGTGACCAGGCAGGCATTGGGATCGGCACTAACGGCCATGGCCAGTGGATCTATTACCACATCCTCTTCCTTAATTCCAAGTTTGACTGCTTTTTCCAGTATCTTTTCGGCAATCTTAAAGCGCTTCTCGGGATCATATGTAATGCCATCGTCATCCATCACAAGTCCGATCACCGCAGCATCATATTCCTTTGCCAGGGGCAGAATGGCCTCCAGGGATTTCTCCTCACCGTTCACCGAATTGATCAGACACCTGCCATCAATGACCTTCAGAGCTGACTCAATGGCTTTTGGATTGGGTGAGTCAATACAAAGTGGTACATCCACAGCTTCCTGAATGGCTTTGACTGTTTCAGGAAGTAGTTTTTCGTCGTCTACTCCGGGGAAGCCCACATTTACATCCAGGATGTCGGCACCGCCTTCTATTTGCGTCTTAGCAAGTTGAATGGCCAATTCGAAATTACCCTCCGAAAGGGTGGATACCAGTTTTTTTCTACGCGTGGGATTGATACTTTCTCCAATAATAAGCACAGGGCCATCGGTATCGATGATCACCTCCTGGCTTTTACTTTTTAAGATTGTCTTCATGGATTATTGTGGATTATTTTTATCTCAATTTACATCAAACCTGTAATATTTCCGGCATTGTCCACACTGATCTTCTCCGACTGTGGATGTGCCGGCAGACCGGGCATTCGCATGATATCTCCGGTGATGGGGATCAGGAATCCGGCACCCGATGCGATTTCAATTTCACGCACCGTAATGATGAAATCCTTTGGTCGTCCAAGCAAAGCCGGATTGTCGGACAGGGATTTCTGGGTTTTGGCAATGCAGATGGGCATTTGATCCAGTCCCAATTTTGAGATGGTTCTTAAATTGGCCTTTGCTTTGGCTGTATATTCCACGTGCTCGGCGCCATATATTTTAGTGGCCAGGGTTTCAATCTTTTTCTTTACACTCCAACTCCAATCGTACATGGGGTCAAAAACAGGAGGATTACTTTCTGCCACCTCAATTACCTTATGGGCAAGGTCAATTGCACCTTCGCCTCCCTTGGCCCAGAGATCGGCCACAGCACATCTGATTCCCAGTTCTTTGGCTTTGTCCATGATGACCTGTACTTCCTCATCGGTGTCGGTAGTGAACCGGTTGATGGCAATTACCGGTGTAACGTTGAACTGGTTGATATTTTCCAGGTGCTTTTCCAGGTTGGGGAGGCCCTTTTTCAGTGCTTCCACATCCGGGGTAGTAAGCGATTTCAGATCGGCTCCCCCGTGATATTTTAATGCCCGGATGGTGGCAGTCAGAACCACGGCCTTGGGAGACAGTCCAGCACTCTGGCACTTGATATCAAAGAATTTCTCGGCACCGAGATCAAATCCGAAGCCGGCCTCGGTGACTGTATAGTCAGAGTAGGTCATTCCCATACGTGTGGCTATGACCGAATTGGTCCCCTGGGCGATGTTTGCAAAGGGTCCGCCATGGATGATGGCGGGGTTACCTTCAATGGTTTGCACCAGGTTGGGTTTGATGGCATCCTTCAAAAGGGCTGCCATGGCACCCCCGGCCTTCAGATCACGAGCATAAATGGGTTCCTTATTAAAGGTGAAACCAATGAAAATATTTCCGAGCCTGATCTTCAGATCGTGCAGATTTGCTGCCAGGCATAGGATGGCCATGATTTCTGAAGCTGCTGTGATATCAAATCCGCTTTCCCTTGGTATTCCGGATGTGGTGCCTCCAAGACCGACGATGATTCTGCGCAAAGCGCGGTCATTCATATCAATTACGCGCTTCCAGGAAATGGTGCGTGGGTCAAGGTTCAGACTGTTGCTCTTGCTCTGGATATTGTTGTCGATGACAGCAGCCAGGAGGTTATGTGCCTTTTCAATAGCCGAGAAGTCGCCCGTAAAGTGCATATTTATGTCCTCCATGGGCAAAACCTGTGAATAGCCTCCACCTGTGGCACCACCCTTGATTCCGAATACCGGACCCAGAGAGGGTTCCCGCAAAACGACGGTGGTCTTCTTTCCCACTTTGTTCAGTCCCTCTGAAAGTCCTATGCTGACGGTTGTTTTACCTTCTCCTGCCGGAGTAGGGGAGATGGCCGACACCAGGATGAGCTTACTTTGAGCTGCCTTCTTTTCATCAATGAAGGATAGTGGGAGCTTGGCTTTGTTTTTGCCATACATCTCAATCTCATTCTCATCTACTCCAAATGTCTTTGCTATTTCAGATATGTGCCGGAGTTTTACTTTTCTGGCAATGTCAAGATCGTTCATGATCATTTATATTTAGTGATAGTATGAATGTTTAATTACTAGTATTAGTTTTCCGGAGATAGATAAACCAGTAGGCCATCCCAACAAAAGCAGCTCCCCCGATGATATTCCCGATGCTTACAGGTAGTAGGTTTAGGATGAGGTAGTTACTCCATGTGAGCGCTTCGAATTGGGAAGGTGATGCACTCAGATAATCCCAAAGTACAGGATCGGCCGATTTTTTGACCAGCAGTCCCATGGGTATGAAGTACATATTGGCAACGCTGTGTTCAAAACCTGCTGAAACAAAGGCGGTGATGGGGAAGATAATGGCCAGGATTTTCCCCTGGGTTGACTGTGCGCTGTAGCAGAGCCAGATGGCCAGGCAAACCAGGATGTTACAAAGTATCCCCAGGACGATGGCCTGCACAAATCCCAACTGACATTTTGCCTCGGCTATTTGTAAAATATTGGAAGCTATCAGTCCCTCCCCAAAAAGAAAATGACCCGACAGGAGCATCAGAATTACAATGGAAAATGCACCGAACATGTTGCCCAGCCAGACAATTATCCAGTTGTGAAGCATTTCCCAGGTGGAGACCCTCCGGCTGGCCCATGCCATGGTCAGGAGGTTATTCCCGGTAAATAACTCTGCTCCTCCAACCACAACCAGGATCAGACCCAGGCTGAATGCCAAACCAGCCAGCACCCTGGTGATTCCATAAGGCAGGTTGGATCCGGAAGTAATTAATGTTGCGAAAACAGCTCCAAAGGCAATAAATGCCCCGGCAAGTACAGCAAGTACAGCCGTTTTAATGAAATCCTGTTTTGCCTTGGATGCACCGATCTCTTCGGCCTTTTGGGCCATTTCAGGAGGAAGGAGCGCATCCACCGTATAATTGTTATCCACTAGCACTTCTTTTTTACTGCGATCATTGTATTGGAGAGCAGGGAAACCCTTGTCATGGGGCCTACACCTCCAGGAACAGGTGTAATATAGGAGCATTTTGGGGCTACTTCATCGAATTTCACATCCCCTTTCAGACGGAAACCCGATTTGGTCTCGGTAGAAGGAACCCTGGTGGTTCCCACATCGATGACAACGGCACCTTCCTTTACCATATCCGCTTTAATAAACTCAGGGGAACCCAGTGCGGCGATAAGTATGTCAGCCTCGCTGCAAACCTTTTTCAGGTCCTTCGTCCGGCTATGGGCCACTGTAACTGTTGCATTTATGGATTTCTGCGACATGAGGATGCTCAGGGGCCTGCCCACAATATTACTCCTCCCGACAATAACGCAGTTCTTTCCTGATGTTTCAATATTATATCGTTTTAATAATTCGATGATGCCATATGGGGTGGCTGAAATAAAGGAAGGAAGGCCAATCACTGTCTTGCCCACATTCACCGGATGGAATCCATCTACATCCTTGCAGGGATCAATGGCTGTGATCACATTTTGTTCATTAATGTGATCGGGGAGAGGAAGCTGGACTATGAATCCATCCACATCAGGATCCTGATTCAGCTCTCCAATCTTTTCAAGCAGGCTTGTTTCAGTAACATCCTCATCCAGGCGTACGAGTGTTGACCTGAATCCCACCTCTTTACAGTCCTTTATCTTATAGGCGACGTAGGTTTCGCTTCCCCCATCCGAACCCACCAGGATGGCTGCCAGGTGAGGCTGTCTGAGCCTGGAACGGATCATGCTTTGAACCTCTTGTGCAATCTCGTCCTTGATAATCTTAGCAGTCGAATTTCCGTTGATTATTTCCATGCAATAAAGATATGCTCCCGGGCAGGTGGGATGCCGCATCACATTTACCTTATACTGATGCTATATTTGCAAATAATCAATAATAAGTTTATCTGGAATCACGAAATCTACGAAATTCGGTGGGTGTTGCCCCGATAAATTTTTTGAACGCTTGTTGAAATGGCTCAGGTTGTTAAATCCGCAGTCGTAGCTAATGTCAAGAATATTAGAGTCTGTATTTAACAAAAGCTGGCAGGAATAATTGATCTTGATCTTATTAAGGTACTCAAAGATGGTTAAACCCGTTGAATTCTTGAAAAACCTGCAGACCGAAGCCGGAGCCATGTGAGCAACTTCAGCTATCTCTTTGAGGTCAATATCACCCTGGTAATTCTTCATTAAAAACTCATGAATCCTGGTCACCCTTTTATTGCCAGGTTCAAATTTTGTTTTAATATAATCTTCACTGGCCAGGAAGGAGAAGGAGTCACTTTTACCAATCAGGTCCATAATTTCATAAAACATCATGAGTCGTTTAATCCGACTCATGTAAGGAAGTTGTAACATAATCCGGCTCACCTCATTCAGGGTTTCTCCTGTGATTCTGATTCCCCTTTCAGAAAGTTGAACAGCTTGCCGGATGTGGCTAAATTCAGGCAGGGTGGTGAGTGCTTCGGGGAGTATATCCTGGTTGAAGAGCATGTAAACCGATTCGAGGGTTCGACCCGAATGTTGCCACCTGTGGGTTTCTTCCGGAAACCAGACATGGGGGATGCGCGGGCCAATAAAGATCAGGTCACCGGGATGGAATTCCTCTATGGAGTCTCCCACAATTCTTCTTCCTGATCCTTCGGTGATAAAGCTGAGTTCAAATTCCTGATGGTAATGCCAGTGGCTTTTATCGATGTGGTCCTGGAAAATCCCGATGAAGAAAGACTCATCCGGATTTAGTTTGATCTGCTCAAGCAGCTCTTTCATCTAATTTTATTTTGCATAAAATTAAGAAATAGGTTAAAATAGCATCATAAAATGTGAATGAAATATCAAAGAGATTGGCAGTATTGATTATTTTTACATCGTAAATGTTCTTAAAACCTTAAACTTAATATTGATCTAATGGATTCTATCTTATCTAAATTGGGAGAAGCAGTTGAATTTGGTAAAGTTGATAAAAACTCACCTTACCCACCGAATATGAAGGGGCAGGACGGAGCTGATGAACTGGCCAAGGAAGCTCTTGACAGTGGAGTTGCACCAACAAGCGTCCTTACTGATGCCCTGGTTCCGGCCATGGACAGGGTAGGTCAAAAATTCTCCGAGAACAAAATTTTTGTACCCCAGATGCTTATGTCGGCCAAAGCAATGGGTGCCGCCATGGCTCACCTGAAGCCATTTTTTGCATCAGGTGATGTGAAGACTAAAGGAACATTTATTATCGGGACAGTTAAGGGTGACCTGCACGATATTGGCAAGAACCTGGTTGCAATGATGGTTGAAGGTGGTGGATGGACCATAGTTGACCTTGGCGTTGATGTGAATGAAGATACTTTTAATAATACCCTGGCAGAACATCCCGGAGCTTTCGTGGGACTTTCGGCACTGCTCACCACCACCATGGCCAATATGGAGGAGATCGTTCAGAAAATCAAGGAGGTTCATCCCGGAACCAAAGTGCTCATTGGTGGTGCACCTCTGAATGATGACTTCAGAGAAAAAATTGGTGCAGATTTCTATGCTCCCGATCCAAGGGGTGCTGTGGAGTATTTGAACACCTGCGTAGCTTAAGATTTGAAAACATTTTCTGTTAAGCTTGTTCCCCTGGGGAAAGAAATTCCTGTTCTTGAGGGGACTCCATTACTGGATGTACTGAATGAATATGGGGTTGAATTCCCATGTGGCGGAAAGGGTAGCTGTGGACGTTGCAAGATTAAATTACTTGATGGGATCATCCATACTGATCAGGCTCATCTTGATAAACTAGCTGAATTAAATCTGGATGCTTCGTGGCGTCTGGCCTGTTTGAGCAAGTGTGATTCAGATATTTCTGTTGAAGTTGGTCAGTTTGAAAATATCATCCAGGCCGATGAAAGCTCCTTTGATTTTACTCCAGGAAAGGGATTGGGTATAGCATTTGACCTGGGGACAACCACCCTGGTTGGACAGCTCATCGACATGAGTTCCGGAAAAATCCTGGCTGTGGAAACAGCAATGAATCCCCAGCGAAAATTTGGCAGCGACTTGATTTCCAGGATAGAAACTGCTCTCACCAGGGGGAGTGAAGAGATGACCAGGATGATCCGGGATCAGATTGAAGCAATGCTTGGGAAGATGATGATGTCTTATGGCAAATCACTGGATAAGATGGTCATCGTTGGAAACACAGTTATGCACCATTTCTTTTGTGGCTTTGATATCAGACCTCTGTCCTTCTATCCCTTTGACTCCAAGCAACTGGGAATGGTAGAACTCTCCTCCGGGGAACTAGGGTGGGATAACTTAAATTGTAAAGAGATACGATTTTACCCCGCCATTGGAAGTTTTGTTGGAAGTGATATTCTTGCCGGTATTCTCGCCACCGGGATGCATTTGAAAGAGTCCTACTCCCTGTTGATCGATCTGGGAACCAATGGGGAAATTGTTTTGGGAAACCGGAATGGCTTATTCTGCGCATCCACTGCTGCGGGACCTGCTTTTGAGGGGTCTAATATAAGCCAGGGAATGCAAGCCAGGTCGGGTGCAATTTCATCCATAAGCAAGGTTCAGGAAGAGTGGAGATGCTCTGTGATTGGAAACACCAAATCCAGTGGGATTTGTGGGAGTGGACTGATCGATGCGATTCATATGATTTTGGAAAAGGGGCTTATTGGCGAATTTGGGGAAATCCTTTCAGGAGATACCGATCTTGTATTGGATGCGAATGTAAGTCTTACTCAGAGAGATATCCAGGAATTCCAGCTGGCCAAGGCAGCCCTTGATACAGGTGTCCTGATCCTCCTGCGAAAAATGGGCATTGAGCATAAGGATCTTGAGCATGTATATATTGCTGGTGGTTTTGGAAACTACATCAACCTGGATCATATGAATGCAATTGGAATGCTGGATCTTCCTGTGGATCGTATGCATAAGCTGGGGAATTCAGCCCTCATGGGAGCAAAGATGTTCCTTTTTGAACATCCCCGTCTGGCCGATACAATCCTTGAAAGCACACAGCACATAAGCCTCGAGGCAGAAAAAGATTTCCAGGATATGTTTGTGGACCAGCTGATCTTTAAACGATAGAGAATGCAAGAATTTATTAAATGACCGATACAATTCATTTTCTGACCCTTGGTATTGTCTTCGGACTTGCTGCCGGGATTTCTCCGGGTCCCCTCTTTGCACTTGTCATTTCTGAAACACTGCGACACGGTAAAAGAGAAGGAATCAAAGTTGCATTAGTGCCACTGCTTACGGATATTCCAATAGTCATTCTTACACTTTTTGTTCTCTCAAAATTGTCAAACTCAGATACTGCCCTGGGAATAATCGCAATTCTGGGAGGGGGCTTTGTTTGCTACCTGGCTTATGAAAGCATTAGAATCAAGGGGCTGGAAATTGATATTCAGGAACAAAAGCCTCAATCAATCAGAAAGGGATTATTTGCCAATATTCTGAATCCTCATCCCTACATCTTCTGGTTAACCATAGGGGCAACAAGCATGCAAAATGCTCTGCATGCTGGCATTGTAGCCCTTGTTGCATTTATTGTCGCATTTTATGTATTGCTTGTGGGTTCCAAAATCGGAGTAGCCCTGATTGTAGATAAATCCCGCGATTTCCTTAAAAACAAAGCCTATATATGGATCATGAGAATACTGGGCTTAGTCCTTTTGGGATTTGCAGTTCTCTTCATCAAGGACGGACTGGAATTCCTGGGCTATTTATAATGAAACACTGAACAATCTATTTCATCAAAGTTTAAATTTACCAGGTAGTTTGGACAGGTGCTTTTCCATCTCTTCTTTCATTTCAGATAATACATCCT
>JAOZLK010000100.1 GCA_029934875.1 Bacteroidales bacterium
TCCAAAACCGGGCTATCATGAATAATTCGGATAAACCCTCCATCATTACTCCTGGCATAGACAAATTGGAGCAAATTGCGATCGTCTACCAGGGGGACGACATAAGGATCTATCGGGATGCCGAACTTCAGAGCAGATCCAAATCAGAAAACATAAACTTATTGAACAGCAATACCAATGTGGTGGTTTTCGGAAGGAGTCATTTCGGTGGCGGAGGAGCTATCTCGGGCGCCATTGAAGATGCCCGTATTTACAACAAGGCCCTCTCTGTCGAAGAGCTAAAGCAACTTCAAGCCAATAAACCCTCAGATATCCAAGCCTATGCATGGTGGGATTTTGAAGGAGGGAAAGCGATGGATCGCACAGGAAGATATGCCCATAACAACTTTGGAGAGTGGGAAGGTGTGGAGGTGAAAAATGGTAAACTGATCCTTACAGATGATGGCGTAATGATAGCCGCCAGAACCTATGAGCCGGAAACTCCTCGTTGGCCAGAAAATCCACCTGAGGATTGGCCCACCTTCCATCTGGCCCACCCGGGTCCGGGTGTGGCATGGCCGGGGGATCCCAATCCGGCTTTCTATTACAAAGGGCGCTATCACATGCACTACATCTATAATAATCCCTATGGGTTTATGTTTGCTCACGTATCAAGCACGGATATGGTACACTGGAACTGGCAACCCACTGTGCTGGGCCCTCCAAAAACCGGTCACGGGATGTTCAGCGGAACAGGATTTTTCACAAAGGAGGGCAATCCGGCTATGATCTATCACGGTGTGGGTTCGGACCGGAACCACCTGATGTATGCCATGGATGATGCCATGGATACCTGGACACAACCCGAAGCGATACTCCCTATTGATGAAACAGGTGATCTGGCTGATATGAATCATTGGGACCCGGATTGCTGGCTGATGGGTGAGACTTATTATGCCCTTTCCGGAGGTGAGGATCCTGATTTGATGAAATCAGAAGACCTTAAAAACTGGAAGCACCTTGGGAAACTGTTGCATAAAAACTATCCTGAAGAACTGGAAATTGGAAGAAATGAAGATATCTCATGTGCCAACATGTTCCCGATAGGAGATAAATGGATGTTGTTGTGCATCAGTCACAGGCTTGGTTGTCGATACTTTCTGGGCGATTTCACAGATGAAAAATACCTCCCCGAGAGCCATGCCCTGATGAATTGGAACAGTCATGATGAAGCCCTCACCTATTTTGCCCCCGAGTCCCTTAAGACAAAAGATGGCAGGAGGGTTATGTGGGCCTGGATGATCACTGATGCAAGTCCCACCGGGATCCAATCACTCCCGCGGGAGCTGGAATTACCCGATGACGGCGTATTAAGAATCAGACCCCTGAAGGAACTGGAAACACTTCGTTACGATGAACAGACCTTCCATGATATCACCATCGAAAGTGAAAGTGTTTTCATGCTAAGCCAAATTACGGGCAATGCAATAGAGTTAGAGGTGATTTTCAAAGCACCCTTACCGGAAGAATTCGGGGTAAATCTGCTGGGAAATAAGACGGGACAGGATGGAATTAGCATTACAGCAGGTGCTGAGAAGAATACATTGGGCATAGGATCCATTGACCCCCCATTTAAGCTGAAGGATGGGGAGGATTTGAAACTGAGGGTTTTCATCGACAAGAACCTGGTGGAAGTGTTCGCAAACGATCGACAGGCCGCTGCATTCGCCCATGATAAAATCCGTGAAAACCCGAATATCAGCCTGTTTACCCACGACCGGGAACTGGTGGTAAAGGAAATGAAGGCCTGGAAAATGAAATCCACCTACGAAGGCAACACTGTTTTTCTGAATCAATAAAAAACATCTTAATTACATTTATTTTCGTAATCTGTCTCCCCTGACTGGATCTCAGTTCACATAAGTATATCCCGGGATTCATACCCTTGGCATTCCATTCTATCTCATAGCTATCTGCAGCCTGCCTTTCATTAACAAGGGTGGCCACCTTCGTGCCTGAGAGATTATAGATACTTAATTCAACGTAGCTAACAGATGGAATTTGATAGCGTATAATCGTTCTCGATTTGAAAGGATTGGGGTAATTTTGATTAAGTAAGAAGGTTTCCGGCATTTTCTTTTTTTCAGGAATGCTTACTACCCCATCAAACTCATATGCCCCTGCGTCAGGAGCAATTCCATGTGGTACCGGAGATCTGTCAAGGTCAAATGTATATCGGGAAGATTCAGCCATGTCTATGGCAGGGCTTCCAGGTAATACATGCAAATCACGCAATTCATAGTCCACGAATAGTGGATCAGCGATAATTTCACCCGATCTAAGTACATATCCTTTGGGATTAGCCCTACTCCCATCCACCGAGAAATAGATGTTATCACTGGTGGAAGAGCCCGGATTCTCCCACTCGAATGCTTTTACTCCATTTGCCAATACAAAAATATTGTTACGGACCGATGCCTTTGGAATCAAATGATGAAGGCTAATACACCAGTTAAAATCCGTGTTGGCAGGAAGTACTCTAATTATCGTATTATTTTCAATGACAGGGTTGTCCCCAATTGGTCCGTCAAGGAACCACTGGTAATCATCACTGTAATTATAACAAATTTCAATATCACCCCAGGTACAACCTTCGCATTCAGAGTCATCATATGTTTCAAGGAAGCCTTCGTTTCCAAGACTAATATTATGATGTATCTTCCAATTAGTGTGAATGCCCTCATCGTCAAGTTCGATTGCACCTCCATCATAGCCATAATTGTTTGGTGCTAAAAATCCCTCAATTACATTAAATGATATTTCACCGTTATATCCGACACCTACAATACCCATTGGTCCCCACCACTCATTGATTCCGCCACCGGGGCTATGCATGTGGTTATTAGTAATCAGTACATCGTGAGCATATAGTCTCACCCCAACCCGACATCCGCTGAATTCACTATTTTGGATCGTGATGTGATGATCTTCCCGATTGAATGAAGCGATACCTGCAACCGTGCGAGGTTTGGTAACTCCACAATCATGAATATAAAAGTCATCTATCAAAACATGATTTGCTGATATGCGAATAGCATTTCCGTCATTGGCAGAGGGATCCGGATTACTTATAGCAGGTTTGGCACCTTCTCCATATGAAGTAAATACAATGGGAGAATCTGGTGATCCGGATGCTGTAATTTCAAATGTACCTGTCCATTTGGATCCTCGTTCAAAAAACACCGTATCACCGGGCGAAAATGCATAGCCATCTATATCAGTCAGCGCATCCCAGGGGTTATCTCTACTTCCATCCCCATCTGCTTTTCCAATTACAGCAGAAACATAGTATCTATTTGAAAACCCGTCTTCATCAAATTGCCTTTCTTGATAAACGGCATTGCTAATGGTTTGTCCATTCAAAAAATGAACATTAGCCAACAAAACCAGTAAAAGCATATTACTAATTATACGCATAATCTCAAATTTTTAATACGAATGATTGGCTATCCGACAACAAATTTACCATCCAGGATTTTGCGGTAACAGGTTTGGATTCAGATCCAATTCGTCCAAGGGAATGGGGAACAGTTCATCCTGATCAATCCGGAAATTTTCAAAAATAGGATCTCTGGCTATTACATCACCGGTAGCAGGAACCGTAAAATCTTCTGCCACCTTTGGCCCGTATTCTCCCCATCTTTTTAAATCGAAGAACCTTAAATATTCGCCACATAGTTCTACCAGTCGTTCATGTTTTATTTGCTCCCCGAACTCAGCCTGGTTTAGTTCACGACCAGCCGTTACCTCCAGGTCATTCATATTGGACCTGGCTCTGACTTCATTTACATATTCATGTGCTTCCGATGTTTTACCGTTCTCATTCAAAGCCTCAGCATATAGCAGAAGAATATCGGCATATCGAATAATGATCATATCCTTGCCTCCATTTTTCCATTGAACATAACCTGTACCGTTATTGATCTCATCCAAAACCGCCTCGTTTTCATTGAATTTATAAAAACTTGCCCCGGTAACTATTTCTGATGTATTCGCTTCCCACCAGGCCCAGGTCTGGCCATATAAAGTCTTATCTGTGTACTCTGTAAAAATACTTGCATTCATCCTTGGATCGGGATTA
This sequence comes from Bacteroidales bacterium, assembly GCA_029934875.1. Lineage (GTDB taxonomy): Bacteria > Bacteroidota > Bacteroidia > Bacteroidales. Next base: position 4,121 of record JAOZLK010000100.1, read on the forward strand.
CCATCCATGTCGGCTTCCACAAGATAAGATCGTATCGAAAATTCAGAAGCCAGCTGATCGGCCCAAATACCGATACTGGATGGGCCAGGAGTATTTATCCTGAAGTACCAGGCATTATCTGTCTCTTCCTGTGGACCATTATGCACGAAATTTACCTGGAATACCACTTCCTTATTTCCGGTGGTAAGTTCCTCTGTAAAATTTGCTTCATAGTCTGCATTCAGTACATATCCCGATTCAACGATTTGCTTTAGTATGGGTTCTGCAGCAGCATAATCTCCCTGCTGCATAAACACCTTGGCCAGTAACGATTGTGCTGCTCCCCTGGTCGCCCTGCCAAAATCAGATGTAGAATATGAAGTGGGTAATACTGGAATGGCTTCATTTAGCAATGCCTCGGTAAAGGCCCACATCTCTCCTGGCTCTGCTTTTCGGGGTCTGTCACTTGCCACCTGTATACCATCAACATAGGCAATTCCGTCGCCATAGGCATTAATCAGATGGTAATAAGCAAATGCAACAAGGAACTTCGCTTCACCTATCATGCCCTGGAGGCCGGTAACATTACTATTTTCTCCTCTTTCAATAACCTCGTAAGACCTTGCAATTAATGTGTAGAAATCATACCACAAGGATGTGAGGAATTCATTGTTCATATCAGAGGTAAATGTTGCCAGATTTAACGGTTCTCCAAGCTCACCCGTAAAACCTTCGTCAGAAAGAAGATTAAAAGTTTGCTGGATTTTACCACTATACATCTCATCGTTTTGCAAATGGTCGTAGGCTCCTATTAGCCCCTGATAAAAATCCTGTTTTGTTTTCCAGAAACTTTCTTCAGTCTGAAAGTTGGGGTTGATCTGCTCCAACTCAACACAAGCTGAGACACACATCACTGTCCCAAGCAAAATCGTTTTATATATTAGATTTTTCATTGTTGCGTCTTTAAAACAATTCCATTAGAAACTAAGATTTATTCCTACATTGTATATCCTGATATTCGGAAATCCTCCCCAGTCAACTCCCGGGGCCAGAATATCGCTTTCAAACTCGGGATCCATACCCGTATATTTTGTAAAAGTCAAGAGGTTCTGACCACCAAGGAATACGCTTAGATTGTTCACTTTATCCCACGGGATCTTGTACGCAATCCTCAAATTCTTAAGTCGCACATAAGAGGCATCTTCCAAAAACAGGCTGCTGGCAATATTGTTTGGACTGCCAAAATCTGCAGTAGGTCTCGGATCCGAACCTGAACCATCCATATAAGGATCATAGTCGCCGGTATAGCTGGTCTGAGCGCTTGTATTCATTGCATATTTTATAGCATTAAATACATCCCTGCCATGTACACCCTGAATGAAAATAGAAAATTCGAAATTTCGCCAGTAGGCATTAAAATTTAATCCATACTGCAAGTCCGGGTTCGGATCCCCCACGATATCTCTGTCTTCACCTTCACTGATATTTCCATTTCCGCTGACATCCCGGTATTTGGCATCACCCAATTCCGGCACCCGGTTAACAACAGTATACTCATCCAACTCAGATTCGTCCGTATATATGCCAAGGTAGTCCAGTACATAAACCTGGCCTATGGGGATACCTACCCTGGTTATCGAATGCAATCCAAACATATCACCCATGGGAAGATAAGTAACCTTGTTGCCGTTGTGGAACAGGTTTGCGCTTATATCAAACTTAAATTCTCCCTCCATTTTCCGGTATCTTAAGGAAAATTCCCATCCGGACCTGTCCATGGTGGCGGCATTAACTGTTGTAGTTGCATAGCCTTCACCTGCACTTCCTGGCACCGGTGCTTCAACCAGAAGGTCTTCCAGCTGACCAAAATAGAAATCTCCGATAAGTTCAATGCTTCCCCCGAGGAAGGCAAGATCAATTCCCACGTTGGTCTCTTTCAGGGTTTCCCATCTCAGGTTGTTATCTACTATCCCCCCGCGTGTTGTACCGATCACACTCCTGTCCTCATATCCCAGATTGTAGTTTGGTCCACCCACCGAACTTGAATACATTAAAGACTGGTATGCATAATTATCCATACTTGCATTTCCCACCTGCCCATAACCTCCACGCACTTTTAGATTATTTATAAAGGACACATTAAAGAACTCCTCCTTGCTGAGGTTCCAACCGGCTGAAACTGAAGGGAAAGTACCCCACCTGTTCTCCTCGGGAAATTTTGAAGAACCATCTGCCCTGAAGTTGGCTGTCAGTAAATATCTGTCGGCATAATTATAGGAGAATCTTCCTAAAAATGACCGGATTGTTGAGGTTCGCTCATTCCCCCATGTTGTGATATCCTCGGGTGCAGCTGTTGTTGAAGAGACTTGAAAAAACGGATCGCTGCCTTCAAATCCTCCGTTAATACCTATGCCATTTTGTTTGAATTTGAATTGTTGCTCAGTGTGCGTAGCCATGAGTGATAATCCATGATCTCCAAACTCTCTGTTATAAGTTAAACGGCTCTCAAACAGGAACATGGAACTTTGAAAATTGGCTTCTTCCAAACCGGAAAGGTGTATAAGTTCCGTGGTTAACTGTCCGCCCTGCTGATATCTTTTGGAAGAGCCTAAGTCAGCATCAGTCGCAAGGTTCAACCTGTATTCCAGGCCTTCGAGAATATGAATATTCGCGTATATATTTCCAATGATCCGGGTATGGTTCTCCTGGCTGGTGTACATCTCACGGATTCCAACCGGATTATACAAATATATTTCAGCATCCGGAATGGTCCCATGTCCATATCCACTCAATCGGGTTGGGTCATACACCGGAATTGTAGGAAACATCATCACCGCAGTATTGATCACCGCATCACCCTGTCCCCCCATAACGGATTGTGCAGCCAGAACCTGCTGACCACTCTGATGTGTACTGCTCACCGCCAGGTTCTGTCCGATCTTGATGCGCTTTGAAAGATCAAATTCAGAATTGATCCGGGCTCCCAACCTGTTAAAAAGAGTGCCCTCAATGGTACCTTCCTGATTGGTATTGTTCAGGTTAAAATAAACCTTGCTTTTGTTGCTCCCTCCGGAAATCGATAAATTATAATCCTGGAGCAGAGCTGCCTCATTAAAAACCTCTTTCTGCCAGTCGGTATCCACACCATGGGAAATATCGTCGGACCAGGTCCTTCGGGGATATCCTGCGTTGTCGTAGGCCTCATTATGAATCCTCGCAAATTCTTCTGTATTTACCACATCCATTTTATGAGGGATTTGTTGGATGCCCACATTTGCATTAAATGAAATGATGGGTTTTCCTGCCTGCCCCCTTTTAGTAGTAATGACCACTACTCCGTTTGCAGCCCTTGATCCATAAATGGCCGAAGATGATGCATCTTTCAGTACCTGGATGGACTCAATATCGGCAGGATTAAAATTCGGGCTATCTTCCGTAGGTACTCCGTCAATTACATACAAGGGATTGTTATCCCCGAAGAATGATACCCCCCGGATAGTCACATCACCAATGGACCCGGGCTCACCACTAGTTCTGACAGTAACGCCAGGCACCCTGCCCTGCAATCGGTCTGATACATTGGTATAGAGACTATTCGTCAGGTCCTCTGTGTTCACAACCGATACAGCACCTGTGATATCCTGCTTTCTTTGTGATCCGTAGCCAACAACGACAACAGCTTCCAGTTCCGCTTTGTCCAGCACCAATAAAACATCGATGATGGTATTATTTTCAATCGATACCTCCTGGGTTCTGTATCCGATAAAGCTGAAAACAAGGGTTCCGGAACCTGCAGGCACGTCAATGGAATAATTCCCCTGTGCATCAGAGATGGTACCCACAGTTGTTCCTTTGACAACGATGTTTGCACCACTTACGAGTTCCTTATTTTCATCGCTTACTGTACCTGTAACAGTCAGCTGCGCCTGCATATACTGCATGCAGAACACAAGGAACAAAGCACTTAATATTGTTCTTTTGCCTTTTTTCATAGCATTAATATTTCACTAGTGGGAATTAGTTCCCACTAGTGTTAATATTTTTGTTGTATGATGGTGATGATGCGAACTAATCCACAATTCCAAAATTGTCAAGTCTGAACGAAATAGGAGCACTTGCAGTTCCACCCCAAACCTCTAGTCCGATCACACCAACTGCAGATGGATCAACAGGAAGATCCCACAAACTTTCAAATTCAGATAATGGAATTTCAACTGCCTGCCAATCTGCACTGTACGTAAGGTTCATATCACTAAATCTGTATTGGCCACCTCCGATATCACCCCATTCAGCATCAACAAAATATATTTGTATATCAACTCCCGGTGGATCATCCTCCCAATGTGTACCAGTCAAATTTGGAGCAGTGAAGAAGCTGTAATCAAACCTGAACTTCTTTCCGGTATAATCCTGGTTACCATCAAGCTCCATCTCTGACCATATATAAGTTACTTCTGCATTATGTGTGAGCGACAGGTGATCATTTTCAAGTAGAATCGAACCAATATCTGCGCCATTATATTCACCATCTGCGGTATTTCCCTCAAAAAGCCAACCATCTATAGGATTATCAAATACGTTACCTTCAAGTCCATTAAAATCAACCATAATCGCTGCAGTACCCGTATAATCCGCAGCTCCGGTAATGGGTTCAACCGTTACGGTAAATGTTTCGCTTACCTCGTGGTCCTCATGTCCGTCAGTGGCAATAACAGTGATATCTGAATCTCCTGGGCCCACTTCAGTAATCGTAAGTACGGTGCTATTAAGGCTGATTGTGATCACAGACTCGTCGCTATTGGTAAGCTCATAAGTGATTATTTCACCTTCCTGGTCTGTAACATAATTGACAAAATCCAGTTCGTGAGTTTCAAATCCCGGCGTCAATGTAATATCATCTAATCCTGATATTACAGGTGGCTGATTTATAACAGGGGGTGGATCATTTGAATCATCGCTGCACCCTAGCATTATCAGAACGAAAGAGAGCAGGAAAACCGGAAGACTTAAATACTTCTTACATTTCATGGTCAGAGAATTTTATGGTTAATATTAAGTGTTGTATAAATGAAATTCTTTGTACAGGGTAATCAAATAAGAACAGTTTCTTTCTTAATGTTATAAAGATAACTAAAATAGTTTTACATTTGTTAATAACCCATCAAAATTTCTTTTCCCAAGATAGCTGCAAAATGAGGAACCAATATCGATATAATTCATTGCTGATCCTGCTAACTAAAAAAATATAGATCAATAAAATGTAATATGATAAACAAACAAAGCATTTGGACCTGGCTTTATTTGCTTGCATCAAGCACATGTGGTTTACTAAGCTGCAGCACGCTACCCGATTACCTGAACACGGATCTTCCGGTGGACCTGCGTGTGGAAGACCTGGTCTCCCGGATGACCCTGGATGAAAAAATCTCACAGATGAGCCACCTGGCACCGGCCATCGAAAGGCTTGGAGTGGTCTCTTATGAACCCAACTTTCCCAATCCCTTGCTCACGGACGAACATCCCGACTATGATAAGATTGAAATTGAGGAGGAGATGAAAAAACGCCCCTGGGAAAATATGGAACACTGGGATGAGGGTGGATGCCTGGACGGGGGCTGGTGGAACGAAGCCCTGCATGGGGTGGCCCGGGCCGGACTGGCCACTGCCTTCCCCCAGAGTGTTGGATTGGGAAGTACCTGGAATCCCGCCCTCATTGAGAAGATGACCGCTGTGGCCAGTACAGAAGCACGTGTACACCACAATGTCTACGGAAAGAAACTCACCTACTGGTCGCCCACCATCAATATCCAGAGAGATCCACGCTGGGGCCGCAACGAAGAGTCCTACAGCGAGGATCCCTACCTGCTATCCCGCATGGCGGTCTCCTTTGTAAAAGGTTTCCAGGGAAATGACGAGAAATACCTGAAGGCCATCGCCACCATCAAGCACTTCGTTGCCAACAACAGCGAATACAACAGGCACGACGGCTCCTCCGATATCAATGAACGCTGGTTAAAGGAATACTACCTGCCTGCTTTCAGGGCTGCCATTACCGAAGGTGGTGCCTACTCGGTCATGAGTGCCTACAACGCAGTTAACGGCATCCCCGTAAGTGCCAGTCCCTATTACCTTACTGAGGTCCTGAGGAACCAGTGGGGGTTCAAGGGCTACGTGGTTTCCGATTGCGGTGCGGTGAGCGACATTGTGCACCAGCACAGA
>JAOZLK010000610.1 GCA_029934875.1 Bacteroidales bacterium
CTTTAGCTATGCCCGGTTCAGGCTGTGGGGGTCGGCAGGTTATGCTGTTTCTTCCGTGCTTGTGGGTTATTTTGCCCAGAAAAACACCAACGTGATTTTCACCATAGCCGCATTGCTTTTTTTTCTGCTTTCTCTTATCAACTTACTTACTCTGCCGGCAAGGCCGGTGAGGGGCAGAAACCTGGTTACTTTCAGAAGTTTTGTGGTATTTATCAGAAATCGCAATCTGCTTGTTTTCCTCATGATCACCCTCCTTTACGGAATCTCAATTTCACCCCTCTACCAGTTTCTGAATCTCTACTACAAAGATATTGGGGCCTCTACCTCCTTTATCGGATGGGTCTTTTTCATCCAGGCCCTATTCGAGCTTCCAGCCTTCCTGATTGGAGCAAGGCTCTTGAAGCGGAAGAGGCCCGAAGCGGTCATCTTATTTGCCATGGCTGTTTCCTTTTTCAGAATGGTGCTCTATGGACTGATTCAAGATCCCCGGGTGGCCATCAGTCTGAGTGGTTTTCATGGGATAACCATTGCATTTTACCTGATCGGTGTTGTGGAGTATGTTCAGGCCCGCACTCCGGATCATTTGCGAACGACCGGCCAGGCGCTTATCTGGGCCTTCCACTACGGGGCCGGAGTCACACTGGGAAATCTGCTGCTTGGCTACCTGCGAGACCATGTGGGCATGCTAAAGGCCATGCATGTTCATGCAGGCATAGCCCTGCTTGTTCTCCTGGGGGCTGTTGTTTTTTTTAGATTAAGCAGGCACTCGGAAGCAACCCTGAAGCCCGGATTTCCATCCTCATAGTAAACCCATCTTTGTGATTATGAAACGCCTTCTTCTGATTTGCTTTGTTGCTGCAGCCTCGCTTGCCTTCTTGCCTTCGTGTGAGAAAAACGATCTTCAACCGGAACCCCGTCAGCCTGCTGCCCTTGTGCTGACTGAAAAATCTGCCAAAGTCCTGGAGGCCGGTCAGCGTTATTCCTTCGAGCTTTTCAAGGAAGTTTATGCGCTCTCTGGCCAGGAAAATATGATGATCTCTTCTTTAAGCACCTCCTATGCCCTGGGGATGACCTATAATGGATCGGCCGGTACCACAAGGGATGCCTTTCGCGATGTGCTTCATTACGGAGAGCTTGACGATCAGGGGGTGAATGAGAGCTACAAGGATTTGATGGGACAGCTGCTGCACCTGGATGAGCAGGTGGAATTTTCCATTGCCAACAGCATCTGGTACAAGCTTGGCTTCCCGGTACTGGATGATTTCATCTCCATCAACAGGGACTACTTTGATGCTGCCGTGGAGGAGCTGGACTTTTCGGATCCGGGAGCAAAAGATATTATCAATGGATGGATAGAGGATAAAACCAACGATAAGATTCAGGATATGCTGGATTACATTCCCTCCAGTGCAGTCATGTACCTGGTTAATGCCATCTACTTCAATGCCAAATGGAAGTATCAGTTTGACGCAGAAGAAACCTCAAGCGGTGATTTTCACCTGCGTGACGGATCAGTATCACAGGCCGATTTCATGAAGGTCAATGGAGCATTCAACTTTTTAGCCGGTGAGAATTTTTCGGCTGTGGAGCTGCCTTATGGCGACAGTGCTTTCAGCATGGTGCTGATGTTGCCAAACGGGAACAGCAATCTGGATCAGCTTGTGGATGGCCTGGATGAGGTGAGCTGGGAAAGCCTGCTGGCCATACCGATGGTTCAGAACGTGCAGATCGAGATTCCCAAATTCAAATACGGATTTAAGAGCCTGCTCAACGATCCTCTGATTGACCTGGGATTGGGTGTTGCTTTCGGAGATGGGGCTGATTTTACCCGTATTACCCCGGGAGGGGGAATCTATATTTCCCGTGTAATCCACCAGACCTTCATCGATGTGCAGGAAGAGGGCACAGAAGCCGCTGCCGCTACCATCGTCGAACTGCGCGAGTTCTCCTCACCGGGGGGTGGGTCTTTCTTTAAAGCCAACCGGCCCTTCCTTTATGTGATCAAGGAAAATTCCACCTCGGCCATTCTCTTTATGGGAAAGGTGGAAAACCCTGTGTACGAAGAGGCTGATTAAGTTAGATCTATTATCCTGAAATTTTCAAGAGAGATGCTCCTGTCCCCGCTTTCGATCTCCTGCACGAGGCGGGTCAGTTGATCGTTGACCGGCGTGGATACACCGTGCATTTTCCCCCTGGCAGCGATATATCCGTTGTAGTTCTCCACCTCTGTTTTACGGCCCCTTTCCAGGCTCTGCAGACTGGAGGATTTGAGTTTGCTGTACTTCATTCCAATGACCCTGATGGTCAGGTGTCTTTTGAAGTCTGAAAGGGGGCCCGGGGCAAGGAACTTGTAGAAGTCGAGTTTGCCTGAAGCTCCCGGGGGTACCTTGATACCCATGGCTTCGGCCACTGCCACTGCTTCCCGGATCACTTCAATGAAAAGCTTACGTGGTTTCCGGCTTGCCAGCATCTCTCCCATATTGAGCCCACATATGGCACCCAGTGTGGTAATGCAGGAATTAATGATGAGCTTGGAGTAGAGTTCCGGTAGAATATCGTCGGTGACTCGGGTGTCCACAACCTTTCCCAGGATCTCTGCAAGTTTTTCCAGTTCCCGGTCTCTCTTGCGATTCCAGTTGCCCAGGATGAATTCACCCCCGGAGGTCATCTCCACCCTTCCTGGATCATGCATGGTGGCACCAAAGCCTACCACGCAGCCGATGGTGCGTTCTTCACCGACCACTTCTGCCAGCATTCCCTCGCAGATGCCGTTTTGCATGGAGACTACCCTGGATTTTTCATCGAGGAAGGGCTGCATCCTTTTTGCGGATTCCACAAGTCCGTCTGCCTTGGTGGCAATCAGCACGTAATCAAATCGGCCCTCCATTTCTTCGGGAGTGGCAGCCGCAGGAAGGGGGATGATGAAAGACCCGCAGGTGCCCGAGACTTCGATTCCTGTGGCACTGATTTTTTTGGCCAGATCGCTGTGCTTGACCACCAGCGAAACATCGTATTTATCCCGAGCCAGAACTCCGGCAACAACTCCACCGATGGCTCCGGCGCCGATGATACAGATCCGCATCACCACCACACCTCCATTTGAAGCCCGAGGGAAACACCCTGGGTCTGATCCGCGAAAGAATTGGGGGCTACCTG
>JAOZLK010000611.1 GCA_029934875.1 Bacteroidales bacterium
GATAGATTGTCCTTGGCTCCCTTCTTTATTTCAAACTTTGAAACACGGGCTCCCGACATCCGAATATTCTGATAGGAGTAGCTAAGGTCCATCTGAAGCGCAGGGATATAGGGATCAATGACCAGGTTAGTGCCGGCTGTTGCATCGAAAATCTCTACTCCGTCGATGGTGTACTGCTGTCCTACCAGGAAGCCCTCTTCTTTCCTGATATCTCCATCCTCGTAACTGTTATAATGAGCTTCCGTAGCAGCACAACCGTTCCAGGGACCGGCCGTCATGGCATAGGTCAGGTTGTGATTATAATGCAGGGTACGCATGTGAAGGTTAAATCCCTGGTAAGTATCCTCCTCATAGGGAATGGTAAATATATTTTCCGGCGAATCCTGGTTCTCGGTAATAAAGGGAGCCAGTGGATGAGCCTGTAGGGAGTATCCAAGCTCTATTACACTGTCACAGGCCTCCTCAGCCTCAGCCCAGTAGGGGGTTCCTGTATAAATCTCGGCATTCAGGTAAAGCTTGGCCAGCAGGGACCAGGCCATTCCCCTGGTAACAGATGTTTTACTTCTGCTATAATTTAGATGAGTCACACTCTCCTCCACATCGGCTACAATGGCAGTCCATATATCAGCTTTGGAATCTTTCCCGGGCTGTTCTTCTGCATCGGAAAAGGTAGTTACAAAGGGAATATCTCCATAGTTGTCGATTAGCAGGTAATAATAATAGGCCCTCATAATCTTGATCTTGCCCACGGTGGCTTTTGCTGCAGGATCCTCATTCTCTTCACCCAGCAGCTCCAGCAGTTGGTTGGCTTCACCAACCCCCTGGTAATACCTGCTCCACATGCTATTTATGGCTTCCGTTGTGTTGGTCCAGGTATGCTGGTGTAAAACCCTCCATTTTCCACCATCATCCCAGTCGGTATTACGCGTAGGGAAAGTGAGCTCATCGGAGGGAACCTCCTGGCAGAACCACCATCCCGCATTGTCGACAAATTCCCTCATGGGTTCGTAGATTGGACCGGTAAGCAGGGCTCCCTGGACCTCATTTTCAGGATATAAATCGCCCGGTATCCGGTCGAAGAGTTCTTCCTCCAGGTCAACACAGGAGGATAATGCAATTGCGATAATCAGTAAACTATATATCTTTCTCATTTCCGTCCAGTTTAAAAAGTGACCTGTAATCCAAAGGTGTAAGTCCTTGTCTTTGGGTAGGTGTTATACATATCCAGGCCAAACTCAAGTCCGTCGTAAGCTGTTTCCGGATCGATTCCGGTGTAGCCGGTTATGGTCAGCAGGTTATTGGATGCGAAGTAGACACGCAATTTTTTGATCCACGTATTCTCATTCAGTCCAAGGTTATAACCCAAGGTGATGTTATCAAGCCTGAAAAATGAACCATCCTCCAGGTAATAAGAGTTTACCTTGGGGGCATCGGTGACTCCGCGATCAATCTCGCTCTGTACGCTGGTGAGGGTATTCAGGGTCGGTAAAATGGTCGGGTTCTCAAAGACCATCCTGGTTACGTTGAGTACATCGTTTCCATAAACGGCCCTGAAATGGATGCTGGCATCAAAATGTTTCAGGAAGGTGAAATAGTTGGACCACCCCAATTCAAATTTTGGCAGTGCCGTTCCAACGATGCGCCTTTCTGCATCTTCAACATTCCGGGTAACTCCACCGGCGGCTGTCCAGAAGAGAAACTTTCCATCCTGGGAAAGGCCTGCATATTCAGGCATGTAAAAGGTGCCCAGCTCATATCCTTCATCAATACGCTGGGTCCAGTTCTGGTCGCCCACAAGTCCGCGACCCGATAACCAACCGCGTTTCTTATCCGCATCGGTCCACTCGAAGCTGCCATCCTCACTGGTAAGCGAAACCACCTTTTGCTTGTTAGTGGCAAAAACAAGTGATGTTTTCCAGGAGAACTTTGATTTATTCACTGCAGCATAGTCAATGCTGAATTCAAAACCCTGGTTACTTATTTCTCCGGCATTGGCCCAGGTCTTGCTCACAATGTTTGGAGGTACCGGTACCGAATACTCTGCAAGCAGGTCGTAGGTGCTTTTAGAATAGTATTCCATCGATCCCGAGATCTTGTTGTTCAGGAAGCCGTAATCGAGTCCGATGTTGATTTCCTTGTTCTCTTCCCATTTCAGGTCGGGATTATCATTGTAGGGCTGACTGAACTTCACAGCCGACTCTCCTGTTTCGAAATTAACCGTTGTTCCGTCTATATTAACCACGGAGACGGAGTGGTAATTCCCGATCTCCTGGTTCCCGGATAGTCCGAAACCGACACGTAGTTTCAACATACTCATGAAAGAGACATCATTCAGGAAGGTTTCCCTTTTCAGGTTCCATGCAACAGAACCGGAGGGGAACCAGCCCCATTTCTGATTTGCACCAAATCTTGAGGACCCGTCCCGTCGTAGGGTGGCAGTCGCGTAATACCTGTTATCGTAATTGTAAGCAGCTCTTCCAAAAAAGGAGATGAGCGTATTGGTTTCATACGAGGACCAGATATCGCCCACGGTCACATCATTAAAGGTTTTAATGTTAAATGACTGAACAAAGTCAGACAGTGGCTCTCTTCCCTGTGCGCCCAGTCCGTCTTTCGTATCCTCCTGGTAAGAGTATCCCAGTACTGCATTCAGGTTGTGAACGCCATTAAAGGTTTTATTATAGTTCAGGGTGGTTTCCAGAATTTTTGATTCAAAATTATCATAGCTTCTTTTCCCGTAACCGGCAGTGGTTCCCCCTTTTACGGTAGTTGGTTCAAAATAGAAACTTTCAGAATCATCCCTGATGTATCCCAGGTTCACACCGGCCACGAGTCCCTCGATAATTTCGAAGTCTGCTTTCAGATTACCCAGGAATCGCTTGGCATCTCTCGTGTTCTGGATCTGTTCGATAAGTGCAAGGGGGTTGTAATAGTTGAAATCTCTCTGGTTTTCATAGAAAGAACCATCCTCGTTGTAGACCGGATCGCTTGGGTTTCGCTGGAAGGCCTGGTAGAGCACATCATTGGAACCGCTTGCACCATAATCAATATAGTCGTTGTTTTCAAAGGTTCCCGCCAGGGTGGCGTTCAAAGTAAGGCGATCGTTGATTGCCTTCTGGGTAAGATTCATCCTCCCGATGTTCCTGGTCTTGGA
>JAOZLK010000101.1:0-1378 GCA_029934875.1 Bacteroidales bacterium
CCGACCAGTGAATTGAAGTCAGTATATGTTTCGATCAATTCCAGTTCATGCAGATCCTTAAACGCTCCAACCCTGGGACCCACAATGGTGGCTCCATAGGTGAGAGAATCCATCAATACTCCTGAACTAAGGATGGACTCGGAGTGGTAGGTGAATAGCGTTATTCTTGAAGACTGAATGAGTTCTATGAGTTTTTCGGTTTCAACAAATTCATCCATTATTTCCAGATTGTCATACTTCTCTCTATAGGCCTCAAGTTCCTTTGCAAGTTCCGGTGTAGTTATTTTCCCTGCTAACAGGATCCTGTATTTCCGGATGAGACCTCTCTCCTCCAAAAACTTCAAAAATGCAGAGATTCCTTTATAGGGTGAGATGTTTCCCCATATAATTATTTCGTAGAAATATTCTTTCCGTTTCTCAGGTAAGGAGTAGGTATTTGAAACAGGATGATGTGTAAAAAACGATGCTTTTCCATCAGGGATAAGCCCTAAGCCCTCCTTTGCATGAGTAATTATTACATCACTTCTCTTAAGCATTTGAGCAAAGAGTTTTTTCTTAAGGAAGCTGTTTTTTTCAAAATGTGATTCTTTGTTATGCAAGGTCCAGATTACCTTAATTGAGGAGTGTTTCAGACACTGAAGTAAGAGAAGGAGGAAAATCCCTTGTATCCTACCCCTGTGCAGGGAAGGTAGCTCTTCACTCCAGTTGAAATAGACCACATCCACTTTCCCCAGGTACCTGAGAATATCAAAAATGCCTGTGGTGGAAGGTTTTTTGGCATTGACCACCTGGAAATTTTCGTTCAGTGCATCTCTCAGGTTTCCCATATAGGGGTTCACTACCACACTCTTGTTACGGGCAGTAAGGGGATAGAGGTATACTTTCTTCATGAACTCTTGAATTTATACTTCAGCATACTGATAAAAAAAAGGGGAGAGTAGACCAGGTATCTTTTCCATAGTCTGCGGGGTTCTTTAAGTAAGCGGATAAACCATTCCAGATTGTTATTTACCCAGAATGAAGAGGGGCGGCTCGTAGTGCCGGAATAAAAATCAAAAACGGCTCCAATGGAGGTGATCGCCCCGGCATCGATTGAATCTCTGTGTGTGTCAACCCATTTTTCCTGTTTGGGCGCTGTCATACCCACAAAAAGCACATCAGGTTTAAAGGAATTGATGGCCTCCAGCATGATTGAATTATCTTCTTTCGAAAACTCTTTCTTAAAAGGAGGAGAATGGAAGCCGGTTTTGATTTGAGGGAATTCAATCATCAGCCGTTTATTAATCTTTTCCAGGGTAGATTCACTTGATCCAAGAAAAAAGCAGCTTCCTGCTTTTTCATTCATCCTTTCACAGAGTGAATAAAATACATCTGCCCC
>JAOZLK010000101.1:1388-10269 GCA_029934875.1 Bacteroidales bacterium
CTTTCCGGATTCTGGATCCTTGTAAATATTTAGCAGCATAAACGACCGGGAAGCCATCAGGAACCAGTATGTCGGAATCCTGCAAGGCGCTTTTAAACAATGGATCACGACTGGCAATAACGAAGGAATACGCATTAATTGTATTAATCACCAGTGGCTTCTCATTTTCCAGGTTGATTTTATCCAGATCCCCTGAAAATACATCATAGTCCATTACGTTGACAGTCTGCACAATTTTTAATTTTGATTAGTAAAGTGCAAAAATAGCCGAATAAAAATATTTGACTAATTTTGAGCCCTCAGATGTATCCCAGTTACATATTTTTTTACGAAATACTTTCATGGAGAGAGGAATAAGTATTGTCATTTGCTGTTATAATAGTGAGTTGAGAATTCCCAAGGTGCTCACCTGTCTGCAAAATCAGAAATTTAAGTCTCAGATTAACTGGGAGGTCTTGGTGGTGGATAATGCATCTACTGATCGAACAGGTGCTGTGGCGAAGCAATGTTGGACATTGCCGGGTGTGGAGCTGAGGGTTGTAAATGAACCCAATCCGGGGATCAGTCATGCCAGAAGACGTGGCTTTGAGGAAGCTCATTTCGAGATTATCTCTTTTGTGGATGATGATAACTGGGTCGAAGAAGAATGGATTCAGAAGGTCTATGACACCATGTATTCCGATATGGAAATTGGTATCCTGGGTGGCTATGGAACTGCAGCTTTTGAAGAAACACCGCCCACCTGGTTTTCCAGTTTTGAAAGATCTTATGCAGTGGGCCCACAGGGTGCCAATTCCGGTGAAAGAACCACCAGCCTTTATGGGGCTGGCCTGAATATCCGAAAAAGCACATGGGATAAGCTGCAGGAAAACGGTTTTAAATTTCAGTTAACAGGAAGGAAAGGAAAACTCTTAAGCTCAGGAGAAGATTCTGAATTGTGCCTGGCTGTACTCCTTAGCGGACAAAAATTATTTTATCGATCGGATCTGACATTCTATCATTTTATGCCTCCCGGGCGCCTGACTTGGGAATACCTTATGAAACTTACCGGATCATTTAGCCGAGCTGAAGTCATTTTAGAGGTATATGGATCTTTAGCAAAAGGTGATAGTGGATTAAATGCTATGAAATATCAGAATCGTTTCTTCAGCTTACTGAGAACGGCATATGATAATATTAAATTTCTTCCCCGCCACATCAGCCTGATCTTCATTAAAAAGGAAGGCAGCGAGATTCACCTGAAATCAGTATATCTCAGGAACTATCTAAAGGAGAAAATTTCCTTATACCGACGATTCCCCTTCATCGTGGCTGAAATCCGAAACGGGAAGTGGAATAAACACAAGACATAGGCTGTTTGTCAAATATTCTTTTAATTATTTTCCTTTTCTTTTTCAGCCACAGAACCATTTGCACGCTTTCTTAGTCTATACCTTAGTCAAAAACTTTATGATAAGTTTGCAATAGTGTCAACAACATTTTAATGCAGTTTACGTATAAGGTTTATGGAGTAATTATTCCATTATCTTTGTGCCGTGTTTAGAGGATGGGTTTGAATAGGAAAATAATAGAATTAGGGAGAGGAAGCGCAGCATTATCATATCAGCTTTCACAAAAAAATATATTTAGCTTCACTATGAGAATAATATTTTTCTTATGGTTATTATCGTTAGCGTTTTCAGGATTCTCTCAAGTAGAAGTTTCCTATGAAGATAAATCTACCAAGCTCATATCAATCGAGTCTGATGATTTTGATGTAATATTTCATCAGGATATGGAAGACACACCTGTTGGCCCATTATCGAAAGAACAATGGGCCAGGGATTGGCAGAATCCTGAATTTGCCAATGGTGTATATACCGGTGATCCCACAATAATAGATGATGTCAATATGGGGGAGCGGAAGTCCCGTGTAATGCACTGGACCTTTCCTGAGGGCACTTTTTCAGCGAACTCTGAGCATGGATACCAGTGGAAGGTTCCTTTGGGAGAGAGTTATGAAGAGATATATCTCACTTATTCAATAATGTTCAAACCTGGATTTGAGCCTGTGCTGGGAGGTAAAATACCAGGACTTGAAGGAGGTCTTTCCAAAGATGGATTAGCGGGTAGTGGCCCACCGGCATGGGAAGATGGATTTGGCGGATCTCTCATGTTTAAACCGGGGCCAACTCCTGTATTTTACATCTATCATCACGATATGCCAGGACAATATGGTGATACCAGGGTCTGGAATTATAAATTTGATGTGTCTACTGATAGATGGTATGATATTACATTCCGAATTGTTATGAATACTGCCACGGCCACTGAAATAGGAGGGCCCGATGGTCTGAACGACGGAATAATGGAGGGATATGTCAACGGCAAACTTTATGGCACCTGGACTAATTTAAGGCTAAGAAATCTTAAGAATATAGGAGTGGATCATACCCGTATCCAGGCTTTCTTCGGAGGAGGTGATTCTGGCTGGGCTACTATACGGGATGAGTGGATGCTTATTGATAATGTCTTTGTTTGGAAATATAGCAATCAATATCTGGAGGCTAATCCATCTGTAAAAAGAGGAATACAGGCTAATCCGATGCTTGGGGAAATTTTAACACCCAGGGATGTTGACTGGAGCGATGGAGTTACCCCACCGGGTGATACTGAACCTCCCTCAGTTCCTAAGGGATTGCATGCAATTGATTCGACAGATTCTTCTGTAACCATCGCCTGGGAGCCCTCCCAGGACAATGTTGGAGTTACATGGTATAAGGTTTTTTTGGATGGAATTGGCATAGGGACAACAGTTGGAACTGAATATCCCATCACATCACTCGAGCCTGGTCGAAGATATTCAATGTCGGTCTCGGCAAATGATCAAGAGCAGAATGAGAGTCCAAGATCATCAAGTATATTTGTTACTACCCTAAATCCAGACAGGGAGGCACCAACAATTCCAACGGGGATTTCCATTAGCTATGTGACCGGAAATACTATGTATTTGTCCTGGCAACCTTCAACAGACAACATCGGGGTAGAGAAATATGGCGTTTACCTCGATCAA
The DNA here is from genome assembly GCA_029934875.1 of Bacteroidales bacterium. GTDB lineage: Bacteria > Bacteroidota > Bacteroidia > Bacteroidales. Next base: position 4,441 of record JAOZLK010000101.1, read on the forward strand.
TCGTGGATAGCTGATGAATCATCCACCAGCTATAATGTGACGGGCCTTCAACCCAATACTGATTATGAACTGGCTTTGAGAGCTTACGATAAGGCCGGTAATTCCAGCCCTCTCTCAGCCTCAGTTCTGATGAGGACAACAGATCCTGATGATGAACCACCCTCTGTGCCGACAGGATTAGTTGAAACGGATATAACCCAGAAAACAATTTCACTAGCGTGGAATCCATCCACAGATGATGTTGGAGTAAGAGAGTACTATATATATGTGAACAATGTATTAAGGGAGAAATCTTCGGAACCCAGTGAGACCATTGCGCAATTATCATCTGGCATTAGTTATACCATATCAGTAAGTGCTGTAGATGAAGCCTTAAACGAAAGTGGAAGATCCTCAGAAATCAATGTATCCACCATTAATGGCGATATAACGACCTTGCCTGTGCTACCAACAGTTGATATTACAAATATATCTGCCAACACCTCCAGGCCATCTTCAACTTCAGAGATAGAATCTTTTGGATATACCGAACTCATAAATTATGGAATTGAGGCAATCATCTCAGAAAGTCCTTTGAACGATCCCATTATTCTCAAGGGAACTAATTCATCTGAGGGATTGGTTGGTAAAAGAGTAGAAGATGGTCTAATTGCCCTCTATAACTTCTCTGAAGGGGAAGGTGATAATGTAGAAGATCGTTCTAATAATGGTGCTCCACTGAACCTTAAAATCAAGCAAGAGGGCATTGCTACTCAATGGTTGGCTGGTCAAGGCCTGCGCTTGCTTGGAAATACAATAATTGAATATGAAGGATCGCCAGATAAGCTGATCGATGAGATTTCCCGAACTGATGAAATAACGATGGAAGTCTGGATAAGACAAGATTTAATCGAGCAATCGGGTCCAGCGAGAATCATAACTTTATCGGAAGGAACTGAGCAGCGAGCAATAACATTAGGACACGAGGGAAACAGTTCGATGTTCAATTATAATGTAAGATTGAATACCTCTTCTACAGGCGTAAATGGGTTTCCTCAATTATCCACACAGTCGGGTTTCTTTAGTGAAACCCTGCATCATGTCGTCTATTCTCGGACGAGGGATGGCACTGAGGATATCTATGTAAATGGGGTGAAGGTTGCCTCTGGGAACAAAACCGGCAATTTCGCCTCATGGAGCGATGCCAACCGCTTTGCATTGGGGAATGAAATCTCTCTGGATCGCCCCTGGAAAGGGGTGTTTTATTTAGCCGCAGTCTATAATCGGGCTTTTTCGGAGGAAGATGTATTGACAAATTATAATGCAGGGATTGGTCCCATACAGTTCTCAATCCAACTGGATACACTTAATCCCAATGTGAATTATACCTTAACTCCTTTTGTAAGTACCAATCAGGGGGTAGTATATGGTGATGCCAAAGAATTTATCTATCGAAATGTCACACTCACTGATACGGTTCTTGCATTCTATCCCAATCCAAATAACGGAAGCTTTTCAGTCATAATCAAGAATAATGATATGGATTTGAAGCAAGCCTCTCTCAGGATTGCTGATTTAGCTGGCCAGATTCATTATAATACTGAACTCGATGTATCCGAAGGGATCATTGAGAAGGAGTTTAGAATTGAGTTACCGGCCAACATCCCAAGCGGTTTATACATCTTGATTCTTATTGCTGGGTCAAATTCTGTCGCCGAGAAGCTGGTATTGGTAAGATGATCTGATCCATTATCTGTGTTTCAACCGATAATATGCATCCAGTAAACCGATTGGTTTTAATATCTTTTGTAAGCTTGTTCGAAAACCCGGATTAATCGGAATCTTGAGAACCTCCGGCCACAAAAGTTTAATTATGCCAATTTGCAATTTAAAAAATGGTATCGCTATATACTTGGGATTTACAGAAAGAAATAGAGCAATCAAATTCCGTGAGTTAAAAAGATTAATTTCCTCTTGAGCAATATCCTTTTCTGCCTGAAACTGTGTCCCCCAGTTTGCAAGCCTCTCCTCCCAGTAAAACAGATCAATCATCTCAAATTTCAAGGTTTGAAATAAATACTGACGTTCAGCAATCCAGTTATCATAATAGTTATTTGCAAATAAATAATGATCAACATGATTTAACTGAGCCAATCTCCTTCCTGTATTTTTAATTCTCTTGCTTTTATAGAATTCCAATCCTCCAGCTGCCATATTGCCTGGCAGGTTTACCTTATTTCGAAATTTACCATAATAGTTATATATGATGGGAAGAAATTCTGTGGATGCATATTCATTGTTATAGAAATATATCTTCTTAAACTCATCATCCACTTCGCTGGAAGGAACCTGAATATTGAAATCGAGGTTTAGATCAGCCAGGAGTCTCCTGGGAACTGAAATATCGGCATTGTTGTCTGTTAAATCCCCTGATTTATTAACATAATAATAGACTTTCTTTTTAAACCGTTTTGAAGCAGCCAGTAAGATACGTGAATCCTTTCCTGCTGTTACCGGGATCATCACTTCATAACGGTTGCTAATGCTTTCCATATAACCTTCAATCATTTTTGCGCACTCTATGGTCACTTCTTTGATTGACCTTCTCTCAATTTTGGTCTTCGGCCAATAGCGAAAAGCCTTCATGCCATTAACTTCCAAGAAATGGTTTGGCATCAACTGCCTGATTTCATCATACAATGTTATGTCACCAATATTTGCATTGCTCAAACGGACAAATTCTTGCGAACTATAGTAATTAAGTAATTCAGGTTTATTAGTTTTTCTAAAGCCAAGAACTTTAGCTAAAAGATGTGGTTGAGATGCCATCCCAACATCACCTTGAGAATTACAATAGTATATTTTTCGAGATGCAATTGGATCATGAACTAGATTTAGTTTATCTCCATTCAAATATATGATAACATATCTGCCTGTATATCTTCCTATAACCTCAAGGAATGAATCAAATTCATAATCTATTAGATCATTTAAAATCTCTTCATTGTTTTTTTTAGGAGATATATAGTCAAACAAATCACCTAGAAGAATTAATGTTACATCTTCTTGTTCGACTGAATTCACTATTAAATCTTTATGCGTATAAAGCACATATTCCCCCCCCACATTAAATCTGTTGTGGAGAAACGGACATTCAATGCTTGAGGGTGTCAATAAATATTGATTTCGATATTTCAGTCTTTCAAATTCTTCTTTCTTCATTTGAAAACATAGTTATAAAAAATTTAATTATCAATTATATATAATACCAGTTTCATTTTCGTCGTCTTACTGCGTACAGAAAAATAGACCTTTAAATTTCCTAGGCTGCCTCCTCTTTATCAAACTATAAAATTTGGATCAAGCCTCTCTATCTGTTCTTTTCTCTGCAATGATACTTATGGCCACCTCCCGCCTAACTCCAGGGATCGTTTCCAATAAGTCCTTTTCTCGAAATATACTAATAAACGGATATATAAGGGTACCATATAAGCTCGAGAATTCAAGAGGCAAGTGCGACATTTGGCTTAAAACTATAATAAAAAACTTTTCTGGTTATTTAAAGTTTAATCTCTCAAGGGCTTAGTTCCCCGAAGCTCTGCTTCGAAAAACTACAACCACACAACAGCTTCGGCAGTTTTGATACCTCGTCGGTTCTACTGCGAGGCAGTTCATTAGTACTGGTCAGAATTTCGATGGCAAAACCGTATTTTGAGCCCACTATTTTATTCATCCCAAAGTGTTCAGCCAGCCAAATAATGTGACCGATCGATTAAATGAATAGACGAAATGCCCCTGGCATTTCATTAAAGCATAAAAGGGATAATCCTTTTCCTTTTGCTCCTTATCAATCAATGTTTCCGCTCATCAAAATCGTAATTATCGTAGCCGGAAAAATGATAGCTTGGGATCAATTCTGATCTAATATTACCGTCATAAGCTATCTGGAAATGCCCAAAGGACCTATTCTTCTAATCTTCCTGTTTATATTTAGTCAGGCCTTAAAATCACAGCTTCTCATCAATGAGATCCAGGCTTCCAATATAAGCACCCAGCTAGATCCGAGTGTTAACTACAGGCAATGGATAGAAATTTACAATGCCGGAAACTATGGCATTGACCTTTACGATTATTATATATCGGATCAGGCAGGCGAGCCTCAAAGATTCAGGATATATGAGCACATCTATGTCGCAGCAAAGAGCCGTGCCATTATATGGCTCGATCCGGACAACAGATACTATGGAGGGCTGAAGTTGGACATGGACGGAGGGGAACTTAGCATTGCAAATTCTTACGGCGAATTAGTCGATCACATTTCCTACTCTCGGCAATACATCGATATTTCTTTTGGGCGAGAAACAGATGGTGCTGCGGATTGGTGCTTTTTCCAGGACCCTACTCCCGATCATTCAAATAATACCACAGGCTTTTACAATGAATCGTTCCCCGATTCTTTGATTTTCTCCCTGCCAGGAGGCCTTTATTCGGGCCCGCAGGTGCTAAGCCTTTCAACAAGCTCCTCTTCAGTAGAGATCAGGTATACCACCGATGGATCCTGGCCTGGTAAGTCGTCCCGATTGTACCAGTCGCCCATTGGCATAAGCTCCTCCATCGTCATCAGGGCCCGAGTATTTGAGGAAAACAAATTACCCGGAGAGGTGATGACAAACACCTATTTTCTGAATGAGGAATCTTCCATACCAATCATCTCCATATCCACAAATCCTGAAAATTTTTTCAGTGGGGGCATGGGAATATATGTGGAGGGCTACCGGGGAATCACTGGTTTATGCTCTGAAATCCCGGTGAACTGGAACCGTGATTGGGAAAGACCCATTAATATTGAATATTTTACCACTGATGGGGAGCAGGTCATTAACCAGATGGCCGGAACAAAGATTTTTGGGGGTTGTTCCCGAACTGCCTCTTCTAAATCCTTGGCACTTTATGCGAGAAAGAGGTATGGAGACAACTCTTTCAGTCATCAGTTTTTTTCTTCAAAGCCGGTGGATGAGTTCAAAGGACTGGTGTTGAGGAATTCGGGCAATGATGCATATTATTCCATGCTCAGGGATGGCTTCATGCAAAGTCTTGTTATGGGTAAAATGGATATCGATTACCTAGGTTACCAACCAGCTAATGTATTTGTCAACGGTGAATACTGGGGGATACTCAATGTGCGGGAAAAGATAAATGAGCACTATGTGGCCAGTAACTATGGCATAGACCCGGACCAGATCGATATGCTGGAAAAGGAAGCCTACTTTGATTGGGGCAAGGTGATCAGCGGGGTGGGCGATCTGTATGCAGACCTTATTGATTTCGTCGACCAGAATGACCTGTCGGAGGAAGCCAATTATGAACATGTCTCAAGCTTAATGGATGTGGATGAGTTCCTGAACTACTACCTGGCAGAGATCTATTTTGAAAATGAAGACTGGCCCCAGAATAACATAAAGTACTGGAGATACCATGGAGAAGGAGGGAAGTGGAGGTGGATTCTTTTCGATACTGATTTTGGATGGGGATTATTTCCCAAATCCGGCAATTCTCTTCAATGGGCAACAAGAGGGGCCACCGACGACAAATTAGTCAGGGCCTTACTTGAGAACGAAAACTTTAAGAATGAATTCATTCAAAGGATGGCGGGCTTTATGAACACCGTTTTTCATCCTGATACGGCTTTGGCGGTCCTGGACAGTATAGCCGGGATAATAGAAGCTGAGATTCCCAGGCATGCACAGAAGTGGGGAAGACCTGACATAAATCAGTTTGAATATCAAACACTGAATAAAATGCCCAGGTTTGCACTTACACGCCCCGATAGCGTCAGGAGGGATATGAAGC
>JAOZLK010000612.1 GCA_029934875.1 Bacteroidales bacterium
TGGGGAACTTATCCCATTGCCAGAACTCAGACCCTCCATGGTATGGTGGGTCTGAGTTCTGGCAATGGGATAAGTTCCCCTGCTTTTTTCAATACTCACCCCATTCAGAGTATAAGACCTGCTACCATCAATGAATTTCACAAAGGGAAAGGCGTTGATCCCCAAATTATTTCCCACCTTACCTGCCTTACTCCGCCCGTAACCAAGGGCCATGGAGACAGAGCCTCTGGCCTGTCCGGGCTGAATGAGCACAGGTACTTCCACCCCGTTTATTTTAGCCACCATCTCATCCTCAAGACCCATTGACTCGGCGTCGGCCTTTGAAACGAGCAGGTAATTGTCCCAGCAAGCCTTTGTGACCGGATCGGGTAACTCCTGTAACCAGGGGTTGTTGGCATATCGCCCGTCGTTCAATGCAACCGTGGAGTAGAGTGTAAGCGCCATATCGGCCTGGGGCGGATTGATATCCACTGCGGGAGCCTGATAATTTTCTGATGCAGGGAAGGGATCCTGTGGCTCTTGATAAAAACCTGCCTGCAAGGTCTTCACCCACCACTGCTCGCTGCCTCGCTGCTCAAGGGGAGCAAGGGTGTTTTTCCACCAGAACTCCAGCAGGTCGCGGTAGGACTGCTCTTGTCCGGCCCAGATCAGCAGTGAGTCCTGGAAAGACCGGGTATTAAAGATGGGATGGATGCAGGGTTGCTGCAGGCTGTAGGAACCTTTGATGGGCTCGGCATCACCCCAGGCTTCCAGGTAGTGGGGTGTGGGACAGATGACCTTTGATGCCTCAGCTGTCTCATTTAGTGCGCTTCCCATGTAGAGGGTAAATCCGGCCTTTGCCAGGGCATCCGGATTAGCCAGGCTATATACCGGGTTGACATCCATCATGAGCAGGTTATCAATCCCGCCATTTTCAAGATCCCGGAGAAAAGCCGAAAATTTCCTGTCATCTCCTCTCTTTACCCCGATGCATCGTTGAAGATCCAGGGTAGTTCCATAGTTACCCAGCATGTGATTAATGCCTGCAATCATTTTCTGCACATCCGGATCATTTGATCCACTCACCACAAGAGACTCTCCCTTATGTCCGAGCAGGGTAGATACAAGATCATCCACATCTGTCACGCTGGGAGGAGCCTTCACATTTGGCTGGCCGGTGGATGCAGCAAGCTTATTATAGATAGCTGCAAGCATAAGGATCGACTCCCCGGGTGTGACCGGAATTCGTTCATCAGCATTGGAACCGGTCATGGACAGTGCCGATTCTACCTGCACATGTTTTGACATGTGGGGATGCGCTGAACTCAGCTCCCTGGTGGCTGCATAATCCCGGGCAAACTCCACCGGAGTGAGCCAGGTTCCCAGGAAATCGGCATCGAAAGAAAGAATAAAGGCAGCTTTCTCGAAATGGATCCCGGGGATCACGGCTACCCCGAATATTTCCATATGGGCCTCCCTGATGCCTGAGGCCGAAACTTCATCATACTGGACCCATTCTGAGTTTGGATGAGCCTCAAAAAAACTTCTGAATACCGCCGCGCTGGACGGACTGATCATTGTGGGTGTCAGAATCACGGTTCGTCCCCCTTCAGCCAGCCTGTTCCCAAGCAGCTGATCCACATCCTCCCAGGATGCGGCTTTGCCACCAATGGAAGGCTCCCTGTAGCGCGCATCATCGTAAAGATTCAATACCGAGGCCTGAACCCTGGCACTGGTCCCCCCACGGGATACGGGCGATTGATGGTTGCCCTCTATCTTAATGGGTCGTCCGTCCCTGACCTTGACCACCACACTGCAATACTCGGTTCCATCAAAAAAGCTGGAAGCATAATAGCTTGCTTTCCCGGGAGTTACCTCCTCCGGCTTAATCAGATAGGGAATGGCCTTTTGCACCGGTTTTTCACAGCTGCTAAGTACGGCTGCACTGGCCGCGCTAAAACCAAACAACTTAAGGAAATCGCGACGTGAGGCAGGCGCATCGACCACACTGCTGTCAAGTACATTCAGGACCGCATTTTTATGCTTCTCCTCCGCCTGTACTTCCTGGTAAGGATCTGCGCCCTTATTATATTCGTCTATACTTCTCCACTGTTTTTCCATGGACTGATCAGGATTTAATAGTGACACTTGGAGCATTCGGTTCCACCGATAAGATCGGCAGTAACCCGGTCAACTTCACCCGATTTTACCTTTTCGTGTAGCTCCTCGTATTGTGCATAAAATGCGTTGTCAAAAAATTGTACTTCAGTATCGCGATGACAATTAATACACCATCCCATACTCAGGTCGCCTACCTGTTTCACCCTGTGCATCTCCTCAATCGGACCATGACAGGTGGCACAATCGATGCCAGCGACAGTCACATGTTGCGAATGATTGAAGAAGACATGGTCATGCAGATTGTGAATGCGGATCCATTCTATGGGAGTTCCGCTCTCATATGCCTCCACCACTTTGCTGATCTGGTGTTTACCTGAATAGCTGCCTTCCCGGACGATGGCATGACAATTCCAGCACAGGCCAGCATCAGGAATTCCTGCTGACTTTGAATGAGCAACGGTAGTATGGCAATACTGACAATCGATCTTATTATCACCGGCATGAACAGCATGGGAAAATTTTATGGGCTGGTCGGGCTCGTAGAGCTCCTGCCTGCCCAGGGCGGTGCCTGCATCATGCACTAGTTTAACCTGTACACTCAGGGCAGCAATAAAAATAATACCAAGGATGTAACGCCGCTTCACCTTCTTAATGAAGAAAACGTCCAACACTACCCAGCTTAGCACAATCCCCAGCAGAATAAAGAGGAATATTTTATTGATGACTGGCTTTTTTGTGGCAAGACCATGCTCCTCAAACTCATCCAGGAACAATTTGATCATTTCCACATCACTCTCGTTGAGATTGAATGTTTGGTGCATGGCTGCCATGGTAGCTCCGCTTGGCTTGAGGACCGCCTTTGTAAATTCCCCGACACTCCTTGATTTATATTCGTGAGCTATCTCCCATGCATTGGGATTCCAGTTAAAGGTGTCAATTTCAACTGTATTGTGGCAATCGGCACAGGCTTTCGACTCGAACTTCCCCTCAATTAAGCCATAAAAAAGGCGTTCACCACGCATCAGACCCTCGGTAAGATGACCTGCATCGTG
>JAOZLK010000613.1 GCA_029934875.1 Bacteroidales bacterium
AAAGCGAAATCATGTGTAAACTGAAAGCCCCGATACTGATTCTGGCCATCCTGGTATCCGGATATTTGCCAGTCAGTGCCCAGAAAAAAGACAAAAAAGATGAGCAGTTCAAGGAGATGATAAGCCTCATTGAAAGTGGCCGTTACCTTTTTACGGTACAGTCCGTTCAGCCCACCGGGTCCAGGACCATTCACACCACTTCCCTCTATACTCTGGAAGCAAATGATTCAACATATAAGGCCTATCTCCCCTATTTCGGCAGAGCTTACCAGGCCAGCTATGGTGGCGACGGGGGGATTGAATTTGATGCCAGCCCTGAGAATTTTGAGCTTACCCTTAAGGAAAAAAAGAGAATGATCAAGATTGAGTTCGAGGTCCAGGCAGAAACTGACAAATACTCTTGTTTTCTTTCCGTGGGCTCCTCTGGATACGGCACCCTCAGTATCAACAGCCAGAATCGGCAGTCCATCTCCTACAGCGGGATTGTCAGCCCATTGAAGGAAGAGAAATAAGCCCTTAATCGAGTAAAAGAATTACTCTTCAAGCCTGAATTGCATTTCATCCTCCTCCGGATCTTCTTCCAGGGCATGCAATTTAAGCACTTTCTCATGCTTCTTTCGACGCAGGTAAACCTCTGTGTCCTCATCGGGTTGAGCACCCTCGGTCAATCGATTCATCTTATAAAGCCGCTCCAGTTTTACACCGTAAATCTGGGAGATATCATACATGGTCTCTCCCGGTTTTACCACATGAATCTCATTGCCCCTGGCTGCCTTGCGTCGTTTGGACTGCAGGTAAATGAACTGTCCCGGTTTCAGTTCCTCTCCCTTGTAAAGGTTGTTATACCTGTATAGTTCATTGGCATAAAGATCCATCTCCTGCCTGATTGATTCAGGGGTATCGCCGGGCTGCACCACGATGCATTCTACTTTATTGTTCACCAGTACTTCCCTTGAAGTATTATAGCCATGACCCGGGGACTCATCCTTAGCATCGGTCTCACCATCATTAAGCTTTCCCCTTCCCTTCACTGCGCCTGTTTCGCTGTCCATCTCACCATTCAGCACAAGCACATCAAAACGGTATAACTCATTCTCCTCAATGATCTTGATCAGCAGATCAGCGTATTTGGAAGCTGTGGCATAACCGGCTTTTTTCAAACCTTTGGCCCAGCCCCTGTAGTCGTGGGGTTTCAATTCGAAAAGACTGGCGTACCTCGATCGGGTGGTCAGGAATTGTGAGTGATCCATATAGGATTCATAGGGTGAGTCATAGGAACGAAAACACTCATGCTTCTTATCATCATCATGATAGATCTTCTTTCCGGTCCAATCATGACACTTTATCCCGAAATGATTATTCCCCTTGGTGGCAAGGGTACTGTTCCCGTTACTTGATTCCAGGATTCCCTGGGCCAGTGTGATGCTGGCCGGAATCCCCACCCTGGCCATTTCCTTCATGGCCAGGTCAGAATAGGTCTTTACGTAGTCCTCTCTCGACAGTTTTTCCCTGCCCTGCCCCTGCAATGGAAACAGCAGCAATAAAATCAACAGCAGGCCTATCCTCTCTTTTCTTCCGTTCATAAACAAATGGTTTCGATGATTGAACCGCGGTAAAAATAACCATATGCCCCTCATATCCCTTTCAGAGTTTTTAACAAAACCCTTATTAAAACGTACGTTTATAAGATTTTCATGCCCAAAAGATATAATCCATAAATTTATGGTGAATCAACTCCCTTATGAAAGGTCCATGCAAATGAAACGTCCATGACAATAATTACACTATAATTACAAAAGAAAGTGTAATTATTGGTTTGGTAAGTTACATAGGACCAAAAGGATAAATTGATAATTACCTATGAAACAGAGGGCATATACAATCCGAATAAGCGAGTACGACCGAAAAGAAGACCTGCCAGCCAGGTCTGAACTGGTTGAAATGGCCATGGAAGCTACCAAAAAGGCCTATGCTCCATACTCCCATTACCAGGTGGGTGCGGCCGTACTTCTCGAGAATGGGGAAATATTCACCGGCAACAACCAGGAAAATGCGGCCTATCCTTCAGGTCTGTGTGCCGAACGCGTGGCCATCTTCTATGCCGGGGCACAGTATCCCGATGTGCCGGTGGTCAGCATTGCCATTGCTGCCTTCACGGCAGGAAAGTTCCAGGAAGAGCCCATCCCCCCCTGTGGAGCCTGCAGGCAGGTACTATATGAAAAAGAAACACAGGGAGATCACCCCATGGAGGTGATTTTATATGGAAGTAACAGAATCCAGGTCCTCCGCAGCGCCAAAGATCTACTTCCCATCCCCTTCCAATTCAAAAGCGGGAAGTAAAGCACCGCGATCCTCATTTCATTAATTTAAAAACCGGGAAAATATCCATTTTCGGGTAGGGAGCCAACACTTCCACGGGCTCTTTTTTCACAGGGTGTATGAAGGCAACGCGCCTGGCATGCAGACTGATTCCCGCGTTTTTATTGGTCCGCCGGGCCCCGTATTTCCGGTCACCCTTTATTACACAGCCCATATCGGCCAGCTGGGCCCTGATCTGGTGATGACGCCCTGTTTCCAGAACAACTTCCAGCAGGTGATAATGGTCTGAGGAGGAAAGCAGGCTGTAGTGCAGGCGGGACCACTTGGAATTGGGGACCTCCTTTTTAAACACATAGGACTTATTCTGTTTTGTATTCCTGGTAAGATAGTGTTCCAGGGTACCCGATTCGGGATTGGGGCGATCCACAACTATGGCATGGTAGATCTTTTCCACCTCCTTCTCCTTAAACATCAGGGCCATCCTGCTCAGGGCCTTGCTGGTTTTTGCAAGGATTACCGCCCCGCTTACCGGTCGGTCCAGGCGGTGGGGAATTCCCATAAAAACTTCCCCGGGTTTTTGATCCCTCTCCTTAATATAGTCCTTCATTAGTTTATCCAGGGAAATATCGCCGGTCTGATCCCCCTGAACAATATCAGAAGTGCGCTTATTGACAATCATCAGGTGATTGTCCTCATACAAAATGGGAACCGGCGGCTTTAAACTCACAGTATTGGTTATTGGTTATTGGTTATTGGGTATTGGTTATTGGGTTGGGTATTGGGTATTGGGTATTGGTTATTGGGTATTGGTTATCGGTTATTGG